>CAZITC010000127.1:0-4491 GCA_964542085.1 uncultured Ruminococcus sp.
CTATGAGATAAGAAATCAAATTTGAAAGGATTGAGCATTATGAATTTTGTTAATTTTAAGGAGGCTGAAAAAAGCCCCAGAATAGAACGCTTGAAGGCAGCGCTTTTCGCCAAGATGCCGGAAATTGAGGCGGACCGCGCGGTGCTTATTACCGAGTCCTACAAGCAAACGGAAAATCTGCCCATAATTTTAAGAAGGGCGGAGGCGTTAAAGCACATACTTAAAAACATTCCCATTACCATAAGGGATGAGGAACTTATCGTCGGCAGTGCAACAAAGGCGCCCAGGGGTTGTCAAACCTTCCCGGAGTTTTCGTTTAAGTGGTTGTTGGACGAGCTGGATACAGTTGAAACACGCACGGCGGATCCGTTTTACATTTCGGAGGAAACAAAGCGTCGCTTGCGTGAGGCCTACACCTATTGGGACGGTAAAACAACCAGCGACCTTGCAACAAGCTTTATGTCGGAGAACACCAAAAAAGCCATGGAGCACAATATTTTCACGCCGAACAACTACTTTTTCAACGGCGTCGGCCATGTAACCGTTAATTATGCCGAGGTTTTGAACATCGGTCTTTCGGGAATACGTGCCAAGGCGGAAAAAGCACTTTCTGCTCTTTCGGAGGCAGACGGTGACTATGCGGAAAGACATTCGTTCTTAACGGCGGTTATCATAAGCTTGGATGCGGCAATTGACTATGCAAGGCGTTACAGTGTGCTTGCTCACGATATGGCACTTACCGAGTCGGACCCCAAGAGAAAAGCGGAGCTTATGAAGATTTCGGAGAACTGCAAAAACGTACCTGAAAAAGGAGCGACAGGCTTTTATGAGGCATGCCAGTCCTTCTGGTTTATACAAATGCTACTTCAGACCGAATCCTCCGGCCATTCCATTTCTCCCGGACGATTTGACCAGTATATGTATCCTTATTATAAAAAGGATAAGGAGCTCGGCATTGTTACCCAGGAGTCGGCGCAGGAGCTTATCGACTGTATTTGGGTTAAGCTTAATGACTTGAATAAGTGCCGTGATGCAGGGTCGGCAGAGGGCTTTGCCGGCTACAGCTTGTTCCAAAACTTGATTGCCGGCGGACAGACCGCAGAGGGGCTGGATGCCACAAATGAGCTTTCATTCATGACAATACATGCAACAATGCACGTTGCACTTCCTCAGCCTTCGTTCTCGGTCAGAGTTTGGAACGGAACACCGCACGAGTTTTTGCTGGAGGCGGCGCGCCTTACAAGAATGGGGCACGGACTTCCGGCTTACTATAATGACGAGGTTATAATTCCCAGCTTAATGAGCCGCGGCCTTACAATTGAGGATGCGCGTGATTATAACATAATCGGCTGTGTAGAGCCACAAAAATCCGGTAAAACGGAGGGCTGGCATGATGCGGCGTTCTTCAATATGTGCCGCGTTATGGAGCTTACCTTCCGCAACGGACGCGACAGTGACGGTACCTTGGTCGGCATTGAAACCGGCGAGGTGGAATCCTTTGGTACATATGAGGAATTTTTTGAGGCCTACCGCCGCCAGATGGAGTACATGATAACTCTTTTGGTTAATGCGGATAACTCCATTGATAAGGCGCACGCGGTACGTTGTCCGCTTCCGTTCCTTTCATCCATGATAGAGGATTGTATCGGAAGAGGAAAATCCGTTCAGGAGGGTGGCGCCGTGTACAACTTCACCGGCCCCCAGGGCTTCGGTATTGCCAACATGGCAGATGCTTGCTACGCAATAAAGAAGCTTGTGTTCGAGGATAAGCGCTTTACCCTTTCGGATTTCAGGGCGGCGATGGATGCAAACTTCGGCGAAGGTACAACCGATGAGGAGGCAACAAAAATTACCTCCGAAATCGTTAAGACTCTTGTATCAAGAAATGTTAATGTAACAGATGAGCAAATTGCCGATATATTCAAAAAGGCAAAAACCGCCGGCGGAAAGTATTCTGCTCTTAAGGAGGCAATTGAGGAACTTCCCAAATACGGTAACGATTTGGATGAGGTTGACGAAATTGCACGCAACGTGGCTTATACATATACAAAGCCCATGGAAAAACACAAAAATCCCAGAGGCGGCATTTTTCAGGCCGGGCTTTATCCCGTGTCGGCAAATGTTCCGCTTGGCGCGCAAACCGGTGCCACACCGGATGGAAGGCTTGCCTGCACTCCGGTCGCGGACGGTGTATCTCCTACTGCCGGACATGATGTTAAGGGCCCCACGGCTTCGGCAAATTCCGTTTCCAAGTTAGACCATGCAATTGCCTCTAACGGTACGCTGTTTAACATGAAATTCCACCCCTCTGCATTGGAGGGACAAAGCGGACTGGAAAGCTTTATTGCCCTTGTTCGCGGATATTTTGACAATAAGGGAAGTCATATGCAGTTTAACGTTGTAAGCCGTGAAACACTTATTGATGCACAGGCTCACCCCGAAAACTACAAAAGCCTTGTTGTTCGTGTTGCCGGATACAGTGCACTGTTTACAACGCTTTCAAAATCGCTTCAGGATGACATTATAAGACGTACCGAGCAGGGAGGATTTTAATGAAGGATATTTACAGCGTAAAGGGCAGAATTTTTGATATTCAGCGCTTTTCCGTGCATGACGGTCCGGGCGTTCGTACAATCGTGTTCCTTAAAGGCTGTGCGCTTCGCTGTAAATGGTGCTGTAATCCCGAGTCACAGCATTTTGATATTGAAAAAATGACGGTGGAGGGAAATGAAAAAACGGTCGGCCGCGATGTAACAGTGGGCGAAATTATTTCCGAAATCTTAAAGGACAGGGTTTATTACAGAAGAAGCGGAGGCGGACTTACGTTGTCGGGCGGTGAAAGCCTTTTACAAATTGATTTTGCAGAGGCACTGCTCTCCGCGGCAAAGGAAAACGGCCTTACCACGGCGCTGGAGTCAACGGGCTTTGCTCCCTTTGAAAATATCGAAAGAATATTGCCTTATTTGGACTATTATTTGATGGATATTAAGCACATGGATTCGGCTAAGCACAAGGCATTTACAACACAGCCGAACGAACTTATATTAAAAAATGCACCGCGAATTGCCGAAAAAACGCACCTTACGGTACGCGTTCCGGTTATTCCGACGTTTAACGACACCGAAAAGGAAATTTCCGATATTGCCGCGTTTGCAAAAACGCTTCCCGGAGTAACGGAAATTCACCTTCTGCCTTATCACCGCCTCGGTGCGGATAAATATGCTCAGCTTGGCCGGAATTACGAGCTTTCCGAGCTTGTAACCCCGGAAAAGGAGCATATGGAGCGCTTGAAAAAGGCGGCGGAGGATAAAGGCCTTATCTGCCGCATCGGCGGCTGAGCGGAAAGGACGTGACAAAATGGACTCACTTTCATTACAGGATAAAATGCGCATAGTTCAGGAAATTGTACCCGGCAAGCAGATAACACTTGCTCACATAATTGCAAACCCGGATGCGGTGCTTTATCAAAAGCTGGGACTGGACACATCGGTGGATTATTTGGGAAGTGCCATCGGCATAATAACAATCTCACCGGCTGAAACAGCAATAATCGCGGCGGATATTGCGATAAAATCCTCCGGAGCGGAAATTGGCTTTGTGGACCGCTTCTCCGGTACGCTTATAATAACGGGTACCGTTTCGGCGGTTGAGGAGGCCGTTCGCGCAGTACTTTCCTATTCAAAGGAAACCTTGGGCTACACCGTTTGCGATATTACAAAAACATGAAGCGCATAATGTTTATAGGAAGAAGCGGCGCCGGAAAAACTACCCTTCGCCAGGCATTATCCGGCAGGGAGGTTGGGTATGAAAAAACACAGGCCGTTTCTATGGACAGTAAAATTATTGACACACCGGGCGAATACATTCAAACAAAAAATCTCGGAACTGCCCTTGCTATTTATTCCTATGAGGCGGATATAATCGGATTGCTTGCTTCGGCAACTGAGCCATATTCACTTTTCAGCCCGAATATAACCTGCATGACAACCAAGGAGGTTATCGGAATAATAACGCAGATTGACAGGGCGAATGCAAATGTAAAAAATGCTGAGGCTTGGCTTCGATTAGCCGGATGCAAGAAAATATTCAAGGTTAATTCCCTCACCGGTGAGGGAGTGACCCCGTTAAGAGAATATCTTGAATGGGATTGACAAATGGAAATGTGGTTTTTTCTGCACTTTCAACAAAAACACAGAAAAAAATTAAAAAAACAACATTTTTGTATTGACATATGCGTTTGTTTGTGTTAATATAAAAGTGTAAAAAATTCTTATTAAATAAGGAGATATGATCATGGTAAACGAATACGAAATCAAAAAACAGATTTGCGACATCGGAAAAAGAATTTACGACAAGGGCATGGTTGCTTCGAACGACGGTAACATTTCCGTTAAAATCGGCGAAAATGAGTTCCTTTGCACCCCCACAGGCGTAAGTAAGGGCTTCATGACACCGGAATTCATTTGCAAGGTTGATGCAGAAGGTAAGGTC
>CAZITC010000128.1:0-4490 GCA_964542085.1 uncultured Ruminococcus sp.
TATGTTTTTTGCATATAACAACAAAGCTTTAAGGAGGAATACATAATGGCCACAGCCACAGAAATGATTAGAAATGTCGTACTTTTATCTCACTCCCATGCCGGGAAAACACAGCTGGCGGAGGCGCTTTTATATAGCGGCGGTGTTGTTCCCAAGCTTGGAAAAATATCCGAAGGCACAACTCTTTTGGATTTTGACCCGGAGGAAATTAAGCGTAAGCTGAGTATTAACACCTCTTGCGCTTCATATATGTACAGAGATTACAAAATCAACCTTATTGATACACCCGGTTATTTCGACTTTGCGGGCGAGGCTTATGAGGGCATAAAAGCCGCTGACGGCGCGCTTATTGTTGTAAGTGCCAAATCCGGTGTTTCCGCCGGCACCCACCTTGCATTTGAGCGTGCGAGGGAGGCTTCGCTTCCCGTTATTGTTTTCATTAACAAAATGGATGATGACCGTGCAAACTATAAAGGTGTTTTGGAACAGCTTAAGGAAAACTTCGGCCGTTGCATTGCCCCCTTCAGAGTGCCGATTACCGAAAACGGTGCCTTAACAGGCTATGTAAATATAATAACCCTTAAGGCCTACGCCTACACCTCCGAGTCGGACGATACGGAAATTCCCATTCCCGACTTCATGGCAGATGAGGTGGCAGATTGCAGAAGCTTTTTGAACGAGGCCGTTGCAGAAACCAGTGACGAGCTTATGGAGCGTTATTTTGCCGGTGATGAATTTTCCGAGCACGAAATGCGCACCGCCTTGAAAAAGGGTGTTGCTGATGGTACGGTTGTTCCGGTTTATTCGGGCAGTGCACTTTGCAACATGGGCGTGCGCTTCCTGTCAAATGCTTTTGTAAACTACTTCCCCTCTCCCACACAGAAGGTTACCGAAGCAGAGGATGCAGATGGTAATGCCGTTGAGGTTTTGTCCTCTGACAATGCTCCCTTCTCAGCCGTTGTATTCAAAACCGTTGCAGACCCGTTTGTCGGTAAAATGTCCTTCATCCGCGTATGCTCGGGAAAGCTTACTCCGGACATGACAATGTACAACCCTAACCGTGCTTTGAATGAAAAATCCGGCAAGGTTTATACAATTTGCGGCAAAAAGCAGACGGAGGTACCCATGCTCACCGCCGGCGACATCGGAGTTTTGAACAAGCTTACCGCAACGCTTACCGGCGATACGCTTTGTTCTCCTGCCGACATTGTTAAATTCAACCCCATAGTTTTCGACAAGCCGGTGCTTTCCATGGCGATTGCACCCAAATCCAAGGGTGATGAGGATAAAATAAGCTCCGGCTTAAAGCGCCTTATGGAGGAGGACCCCACCTTCACGTTGGAAAACCGTGCCGAAACACACCAAACCGTTATCTCCGGCATGGGCGAACAGCATTTGGATGTAATAATCAACAAGCTTAAATCAAAATTCGGGGTTGAGGCCGAGCTTAGCACGGCACGTATTCCCTACCGCGAAACAATTCGCAAAAAGGTTAAGGTGCAGGGACGTCACAAAAAGCAATCCGGCGGTCACGGCCAGTTCGGCGATGTTTGGATTGAGTTTGAGCCCGGTGACAAGGAAAGCCTTACCTTCGAGGAAAACATCTTCGGCGGCGCTGTTCCCAAAAACTTCTTTCCTGCTGTTGAAAAGGGGCTCATTGAGTGTTCCATGGAAGGCCCCTTGGCCGGTTATCCCGTTGTTAATTTGAAGGCAACACTGGTGGACGGCTCATATCATCCGGTTGACTCATCGGAAATGAGCTTTAAAATGGCCGCAGCCATTGCATATAAGGAGGGCATGGCTCAGGCATCCCCCGTTCTCTTGGAGCCTATCGGCAAGCTTTTCGTTACCGTTCCGGACGATGCTGTAGGTGATATTTTTGGCGACATTAACAAGCGCCGCGGTCGCGTTATCGGAAGCAACCAGGCAGAGCGTGAGGGCAAATCCGTTGTTGAAGCAGATGTTCCCATGAGCGAAATGGCTTCCTATGCAACCGACCTTCGCTCCATGACACAGGGTCGCGGCTCCTTCACCTTTGAGTTTGCCTCCTATGAGCAGGCGCCGGAGGCTGTTGCTCAAAAGGTTATTGCCGAAACTAAAAAATAAGAATATAAAAGCTGTAAACATTAAAACCGAGTCTCGCTTTCAGCGAGTCTCGGTTTTTCGTTCGTTTTTTTGGCAGAAGTCCTTAAACCGTCATATTGTCCTTTCTTAATTCCCTATCCGTTTTTATAATAAGGCAAAGAGCAATCACAAAGGTCAAAGCATCGGACACAGGCATGGAATAAAGCACGCCGTCAAGCCCGAAGAAAATCGGCAGGATAAGCGCAAAGCCAACTCCGAAAACAATTTCGCGCACCATGGAAAGAAGCGTGGACGAAAGTTCCTTTCCCATGGCTTGCAAAAATATAAAGGTTTCGCTGTTCACCCTTCCGCCGAAAAGCGTAATTATTTCATCACTGAAAATAAGATATACAGCCGTAATTACCGCACTTGAGAAAAGGCAAGTGTTTTTTAAATTTCTCCCTCAATACATTGATGTTTGCAAATATATATGTAGGCCGTAATGCATATTACAACCGACAAACACGACCCGGCCGTGGAGGCAAGTCCCATGGGGAAAAGTGTGCTTTCAAAGTGTGTTGACGCATAGTAAGCCAAGGGAATTCTTGCAAGCAAAATAGATGCACAGTTATGTGCAAAGGAAATTCCCGATTTGTTGCACGCACAAAAATAGCCGCTGAAGCAAAAGTGTATTCCTGCAAGAATACAGTCCCAAACATAGCCCCGCATATATTTTCCGCCCATTACAACCGATACCGCATCTTCGGTGAACAAACCGATTACAGTCTCTGCCCTAAACAGCATAACGGTAACCGAAAGCACTCCGAAGGCCAGCGTTATCATAACCGCATAGCCAAGCGTTGCCCTCGCCGAGGACATTTTCCCCGCGCCGATGTACTGAGCGGAAAGCGCCGAAACCGTTGAAAGCATTGCCGAGGGTACCAAGAACAGCACTCCGATAATCTTTTCAACAATGCCTACGGCAGCGGCATCCTCCAATCCGCGCATATTCGCAAGCATGGTTATTACCAAAAACGAAATCTGTACAAAGCCGTCCTGTATGGCAACGGGAGTGCCCACCTTCAAAAGCTCCGCCATAACCGCCCTGCTCGGCTTTAGGTTTTCGCGCTTAAGTTGTATTCCCATATCCTTTTTCAGCATGGCGTAAAGCGCCACAGCAACGCTTATTGCCTGAGAAAGCGTAGTTCCCAATGCGGCGCCGACGGTTTTCATGCCAAAAGCACCTATGAATATATAATCCAACAAAATGTTTGCCGCACAAGCCACAGCGACAAAATACATAGGCGTCTTGGAGTCGCCCTTGCCCCTGAACACGGAGCTTATTACGTTGTAAGCCGTGATAAAGGGTATTCCGGCAAAGCAAATTGTAAGGTAGAAAGCAGTGCCCTCCACCGCCTCCGTCGGAGTGGACATAAGCGAAACAATCGGATTCACCAAAAACAGCAGCATAACAGTTAAAGCAGATGCTATAACCGTAAACAGCACCACTGTATTGCCGATTGCATCGGCAAAAAGCCGTTCCTTTTTTGCGCCGACCGCCCGGCCAATTAAAACGGTCGAGCCCATCGCCATACCGACAATCATAACAGTTATCATGTGCATCACCTGACTGCCCACAGATACGGCCGTCGTGCACTCAACGCCGTTAAACTGTCCTATAATAAAAAGGTCGGCCATTCCGTACAGGGTCTGCATAAAACAGGATAAGAGGTACGGTAATGAAAATGCCGCGATTTTTTTAAGGATTTTACTTTTTTCCCGTGCTTCCATACAAATTGCTCCTTCTTTTATGTCAAATCAATATAAAATCCGTCATCCGATAAGCTTAAAGCCCATAATAACAGCACCCAGCAAAACCAGCACAATGCCTGTTGCGCGGTTTAAGGTCTTGGGCTGTGCCCTGTTTGCAAATACCGCGGCAATGCGCGCCCACAAAAGCGTGAAAAGCATGCACATAACCAAAACCGCCCCATCCGGAGCGCCGCCGATTGCAAAGTGCGAAACGGCACCGGTCAACGCGGTGAAGGTCATAATAAACACGCTTGTGCCCACCGCAGTTTTCAGTTCATAGCCCATAACGCTTGTTAAAATAAGAAGCATCATCATTCCGCCGCCGGCGCCGACAAAGCCGCAAATAAAGCCGATTATAACACCGCAAATTACCGATTGAACGGCCCGTTTTTTGCCCGATATCTGCCCCATGCTTTCCTTGGTCGTCATAACCGGGCGGACTATAAACTTAATTCCCAAAAGGAATGTCATAATAACCGAAAATCCTCCCATTGTAGCCGAGGGTACAAGACTTGCCACATAGCTCCCCACCGCGGTGAAGGCCAGCACGCTGAGCATCATAATGAGGCCGTTTTTTATATCTAAATTTTTGTTTTTGTGATAGGTGTAGGCCG
>CAZITC010000129.1:0-4471 GCA_964542085.1 uncultured Ruminococcus sp.
GGATGGTTATAATGCAGACCAGACCGGTGAACAGACAGTTACACTGAAACTGAAAGCTGACAACAGCTTCACGCTGAGTGAAACGGTAACCGTTACTGCAAAGAAATCAGGACAGAAGAATCCTAATCCTGATCAGAAAGCCGGCGGTAAGTCTTCCACGAAGAACACCGGAAAGAATTCTGATCAGAAAGCCGGCGGTATGTCTTCTACGAAGAACACCGGAAAGAAATCTGATTCTGTAAAGAAAAACAACCAAAAGAAGACAGTCAGCCAGAAGAAAAACAGTTCTGCAGTGGTTGATACTTCGGATCATTCGAATATCAGTTTCTACGGATGTGCATTGGTTGTTGCAGTGATTGCTCTGGCAGCTGTATTCTGGATCAGAAAGAAACACGCGTAATGCATGAATGACGATGAGGTTGTAATGTAAACTGGTTCCGATGTCAGAGACATATTTCTGACAGTTCGAATCAATAAGATCCAAAACGAAACCGGACAGAGTACAACAAAGTACTTTGCCCGGTTTTTATATTACTCGGGGATGCTGAAAACATCTGTTCAATGACAGAGTTAAAACCGAGTATAAATTATCAGTGGTCTCAGCTTTTTAAATACAGATCCTTACCGGCAATCAGATGATTCTGATCTGATGTGAAATCAACAGATAAAACCAATGGAATTCACCGGTAAATCAGGAATGGAACGAACTTGTTTCTCCTCTTCTGTACATTCAGATAACTTCATTGGATTCCGATAGTATTTACATTCAATGAAGTCATATCTTTTCTTCTTTTTCCACATACAAGAACCACTGTCTTATGTTCGGATTGAAATTCTCTTTTCAGAACAGACAGCTCTTTTTTACTTGCAATAAACATATGTAGATCTCCTTTTACTGAATTATTTTTCATTGAATATCTTTTCAGTCTTCCATTCTGAATCCTTATATTCAGGATTCAGAACAGAGGTGGATATGAATTATCAGGAAGAACCGGTATATGTAACACTGAATATGACGGTTCTGGAGACGGTACAGGTCATGGAAGAGAACAATGAAATTCAGGACCGGATTGCCATTGCCGGAGAAGATCCGCGATCACAGGAGGATCTCATCAATAACGATTCCATATACTTATAATCAATCACTGTCTATTCATTAAAGATATTGTTCTTTCCGGGGGAACATGACAAAAATAATCATGTTCAGAGTTTGTCAACGATAAAGAATTCTGAAATAAGGAAGAGATATGTCAGAAGAAACAGAAAAGATTGATATCAGACAACCGGTACCGTTGAATACGGAACCTGTTTATGTGCCGGATGAAAATATTACGGAAACAGACAGACAGATTGCGCAGATCTTTCAGATCCCTTCATGTGCGATTGATCTGATTGATTTCTTCTTTACGAAAGAAGATCAGAAACTGATTCTTTCCGTAAAGAATGAAGTGTTTGAAAAAGATATTGTTACGCCGGAATATCTCAAAGACGCGTTTCACAGAGGAATCATAAACAAAAATGATGAGGAAGGTAACACATGGAAACTGAATACCTTCTATGGCATGCTGGATGTATTTGTATGCGGCCAGACGAAGAAATACCGTTCTCTTTCCAGAGAAAAGAGAAGGAAAATCGATGCCTGGTATTTTGATGCCTATGTAAAGGGACTGGATCCGGATCTGACCCATCGTCCTTCCAAGGACAGAATTCTGACCAGGGATGAGATGCTGGACTATATTGATCATGAAAACAGACCTTTGTATCTGAACTATTGTGACTGCAAGAGTCTGAATGGTGACTGTGGTCTTCCTTCTCATACCTGTATCAGTTTTGTGTCAGGGACAAACAGTTTTCAGAGCCGTGGTTTATCCATGCCCATCACAAAGGAACAGGCAAAGGATGTGATTATGCAGGCAGATCAGGCAGGACTGGTCCATACATTGAGTACGCATGGAATCTGTAACTGCTGTGATGACTGCTGTTATCTGTTCCGGGCGCAGAGAGTACGTAACAGTGTCGGCTTCTGGCCGAAGACAGAACATATCGTATCCATGGATTCAGAGAAATGTATCGGATGCGGTCTCTGTGTCAGAAGATGTCATTTTCATGTATTCCATCAGGCAGAGGGAAAGATACAGTTTGATCCGGAAACCTGTGAGGGATGCGGATTATGTGTGAATACATGTCCTGGTCATGCATTAAGTCTGAAAGAAAGAAAAGCAGAGGATATTCATATCAATGAAGCAGTATCCTCGGAATGACGGAAAAGCGGTTATTCCTGCATTGATCACAGTGATCATCTGGAGTGCCGCTTATATTCTGACAAAGACCGGATTAAAGTACTTTGATGCGTTTTCTCTGAGTGTATTCCGGTATCTTGCCGGCGGGGCGGGGATGCTGGTACTGATTGTGATCAGAAAAGAAAAATTGCCGGCAAAGAAAGATCTGCCATGGTTCATTCTGTTAAGTCTGACCGGTTTTACGTTATATGTGCTGACGTTTAACTATGGTGCACAAAGTGTGACAGCCGCAACTTCCAGCGTGATCATAGCAGCAGCTCCGGTTACAACCGCCATCGGTGCTTCTGTATTCTTTCATGAAAAGATGAACAGAAGTCAGATTGCGGCTACCGTGATTGAATGTGCCGGTGTCATCCTGGTATGTACATGGGATGGAATTCTGGAAATGAATCCCGGTGTGATCTGGATTGTTCTGGCAATGTTATGTTTTACTGCATATAACCTTCTGGCCCGTTTTCTGACCGGTAAATACTCGTCCTTAGAGATTACCGAATACAGTCTGCTGATTGCGGGAATTACATTTCTGTTTTTTACACCGGCTGCTGTAACAAGAACACATGCATATCCATGGAAAGGCGTTCTGGATGTGATTGTGATGGGACTGGTATGCAGTGGTGCAGCATATGTTCTGTGGGCACAGGCTATGAAAGAGGCTGAAAATACGGTTATGGTTTCCAATCTGTTGTTTCTGGAACCGGTTCTGACCAGTATTTTCGGATATCTCTTTCTGCATGAAATTCCTTCCGTAGGTACGGTTATCGGAGGAATCATTATCCTGGCAGGATTATTATTGTTTTCAAAGGAAGAATGAACCGGTTATAGAAAACTCTGATATCCGGTTCATCTTTTTATGTATTTCCGGTTTCGACAGGAACCGGCTATAACATTAAAGTCTGATCAATCATCAGATAAGGAAAGTAAAGAAACATGAGTTACGAAGCATACAAAGACGACAGTCTCGGTTTTACCACCCGGCAGTTACATGCAGGATATAATCCGGCGGAACACGGTCGTTCCAAAGCAGTTCCGGTTTATCAGACATCTGCGTTTGAACTGGGGGATTATGATCGATGTGTCAGACTGTTTGAATATAAAGAAGACGGAGATTCGTACGGACGTTATTCCAATCCGACCAACCGGGTTCTGGAAAAGAGAATGACATCTCTGGAAGGAGGAACAGCGGCGGTATCACTTGCCTCGGGAATGGCAGCGGTATCCAATACGATTCTGAATCTGGCCCGTCAGGGAGACAATATCATTACCGTTCCGACTTTATATGGTGGCAGTACAACCTTGTTTGAAAAGACATTGCCACAATATGGAATTGAAGGAAGAATCGTTGAAGATGAAAATGATATTGAAAGCTACCGGAAACTGATCGATGATCATACGAAATGTATTTTCATTGAATCACTGGGAAATCCGTTAATGAATATTCTGGATGTGGATGCGATTGCGGATCTGGCACATGCATACGGTATACCGCTGGTCGTAGACAATACGTTTGCGACGCCATATCTGTTCCGTCCGTTTGAACATGGTGCGGACATTGCATGTTATTCCGCTACGAAGTATCTCAGTGGTCATGGAACTGTGCTTGCGGGCATCGTAACAGAAGCGGGAAAGTTCAACTGGCTTAACGGAAGATTTCCTCAGTTTGAGGAATTTTATGAAAAGTACCGGGATTGGATTGATGAAGATACTTTGAAAAAAGAGATGTTTACCAGACGTCTGAGAATGACGTATCTGCTGGATTTCGGTGCGGATCTTTCACCACAGACAGCTTTCAATGTATTACAGGGAATGGAAACCCTGTCATTGAGGATGGAACGGCATGTGTACAATGCACAGAAACTGGCAGAGTTTCTGGAGAAACATCCTGCTGTAAAGGAAATATCCTATCCGGGATTAAAATCCAGTCCTTATCATAAGCTTGCGGAGAAGTATTTTCCGAAAGGAGCCGGAGCGATTATTACCATCCGTGTCAAAGGGGGTAAGGAAGCGGCGTTAAAGGTTCTGGAAAAAGTAAGAGTGTTTGACTACATGACAAATGTAGGAGACGCAAAATCACTGATTGTACATCCGGCATCTTCCACGCATTTCGGTCATACGGAAGAAGAAAATGCGAAGGCCGGTGTATATGAGGATTCATTACGGTTATCCGTTGGAAT
>CAZITC010000130.1:0-4471 GCA_964542085.1 uncultured Ruminococcus sp.
CTTTTATTCCGACCATAATATAAGCTATTCGTATATAAAGGCCGACCTTTCAAATCCCAACGTTGGACTTAAGCTTCTCACCCCCTATTCCGGGGCGGATAAATTAGACACCGTGGGCAACCTTGCCGTTTCCTATCCCGGCACCGTTGCCGCCTTAAATGCTGACTTTTTTTCCACGGTTTCCGGCAGTAAGGCGCTTTCTCTCGGAATTGAAATTCAAGACGGAAAAATGCTTACCTCACCCATAAACCCGGATACCATGGCCACCGTTTACGAAAAGGACGGCGTTATTGACATGGGCTATCTGGGCTTTAATGTAATGGTGGTTGCGCCCAACTGGCAATATGCCCCGATAGCACACATTAACAAGCACACCACCTACTACGGCAGTATTCTTATGTATACAAGTGATTTTAACGGCGGCTATTCGCCCGCTCCCGGAGGAGAGGTCTTAGAGGTTGTGGTCGATAACGGACAGATAACGGAGTTTCGCCGCAATATGCCTTCCGTTAAAATTCCGGAAAACGGCTGTGTTTTCGTGGTTTCCGAAGGCGCCACCATGTTTTTTGCAAACAATTTTGCCATCGGCGACCCGGTAAAACTCGACTATTACGTAACGCCCGATATTTTATCCTCAGATACGGCCTTCGGCGGCGGCGCCATGCTTGTTTCCGACGGTGTGCCGGTTACAAGCTTTTCCCACGTTATTTCCGGTTATCATCCCAGAAGTGCCGTAGGAATTGACAAAAGCGGTCAAACCCTTTACCTTGTTGCCGTTAACGGACGAACAACCGAAAGCCGCGGCATGAGCATGAGCGAGCTTGCCTCTCTTATGGCAAGTCTTGGCTGTTACAAGGCCGTGAATTTGGACGGAGGCGGCTCCACCAACATGGTTGCCTCCACCGTTTGGGCAGAAAAAATTCACACGGTAAACACGCCCAGTGAAAACAGGCGCGTTGTCAACGCCGTCGGCCTTACCTACAGCGCGGAAAAGGGTGCCCCCTACGCCATTTCGTTGGAAGCGGACGACAATTCGGTTTTCATCGGCCAGTCCACAGGCATTTCCTCCGCCGTTTATGACGAAAACAAGCGCCCGGTAAGCGGAGAAATAGCCTGGTCTGCCACGAACGGGGCTATGGCAGGCTCTACCTTCACCGGCAACGCTCAAGGTCAGGCGACAATCACAGCAACATGTGAAGGCGCTGTCGGCACGGTTAATGTTTATGTGATTGACGAAATCGCCGGCATTGAAAGCACCCCGTCTTATTCCCTTTCTGTCGGCGAAAAGGCAAGCGTTCCCTTAACGGTTTACGATTATTTGGGGCACCGGGCAAAGGTTACAAATTATGCACCCTTTAGCTTTTCTTCCTCCGACAGCTCCGTTGCCTATGTTGAAAACGGTACCATTTATGCGGTCGGCAGTGGCAGTACGGTAATTTCAATTAAAAAGAACGGTGCGGTTTATAACGCCGCCGTCACCGTGGGCTATACTCCCTATGAGTTTTACGACAGCTTTGAGGAGCTTTCCGGCAGTTTTTCCTCCTACCCCGCATATGTAGGCGGCGACTGGTCGGTAACCGGTGAGCTTGCGCACTCCGGCTCCTCCTCCGGCATGCTTTATTATGATTTTACCGCAGAAACCAGCGATACCAAGGCCGCCTACTACACCTTAAGCGAGCCTGTCATGCTATCTGACAGCGAGGACACGGTTACCGTGCGCGTTAAGCTTCCCTCCGACTACTCACACTCCCTGAAGGCTCTTTTTACTGACGGAACAAACGATGCTCTTTATTTGCCGCTTGTTCGCAGTGAGGAGGGGGACGGCTTTATAAACTTCTCCGCCACGGTGCCGAGCAGTGCAAAGCGGCCGGTTTCCTTATCCAGGCTGTATGCCGTAGCGATTGCCGGTGAGGTGGCAGATGAAGGCGTAATTTACTTTGATGACCTTTCTTTTACAGCCGCAACTCGCCCCGAGCAGCCCTTCGTTCCGATGAACAGCTACAACGACCCGGCCGAGGCAGAAGGCGGCAGCAAAAGCTTTAGGGTGGGTGCGATTGAAAAGAACGGCACGCTTCTTTCCCTAATCGGCGAAAAAAGTATGACAAAACGCCTGCCGGCCGCATCAGCCTTTGCTGTTTTGGGCAAAAATATGCCCTCTGCTGTCAACAAAGCCGGTGAGTTTTACACATTCCAGGACGAAAACGCCCTTTATATAAGTGTAAGCGCAAAAAACGGCGGCATAAGAAAAACCTCGGCCTCCCAGTGGGATTCACTGATTAGCGCCTTAAATTCCTGTACCGCCAAAAATGTTTTCATTCTTTCGGACTCTAACCTTTTTTCCTCCGACGAATTTGAAAACAAAACAATAACAGCGCTTTTTTCCTCCTATTGCAAGAATAACGCAAAGAGCATATTCGTAATTCAGCAAGGCAGTGAAAACGCAATGAGCATTATCGACGGCGTGCATTACTTCACCCTTTGCGGAATAAACAGTGCACGCTCCGCCGCAACAAACATTGCCAATTATACCTACCTGGAATTTTACTTTGGCGATAATGTCACCTACAGTCGAAAAACAGTTTGGTAACAAAAAAATCATCCGATTTAATCGGATGATTTTTTTATTGACTTAAGCTTACCTATTGCAAATTCAATTCCGCAGGCCGCCGCAAAGGATAAAACCGTTACAAATATGTATCTCAGCACGGCCAAAAGTGCCGGATTTTCAAGCTCAATAAGCGGACAAATACTGTCAAACAAAACAAGCAAAAGCGGATGAATAAGATAAACCCTGAACGAGGCCTTGTTCAGCACGCCGAAAAATTTTCCGCTGAAAAAAGATGCCTTTCCCAAACACAGAGAAATGAAAAACGAAAAAATAATTGCAATGAAGGTATATGCGTTGTAAAGCTCCGTCTGCCCGAGAATATACTCCGAAAAAACGGTTGTTTTATAGTGCGCCGTCACGCACAAAAAGCCAAAAAAGGCAAAGAGTGGACAAATGACTGCGGCAAGCCTTTTCACGGCAGACGAAAACCTATCGTAAAACATTCCCGCATAGGCACCAAGACACCAATAGCCCAAGTAGGTGACAAACGTCCTGTCGCTATAAACAAATTCAAAATGAAATATGCTGTTTGCTATTGAGAAAAATGACGACTGAAACGCAACCGCAATAACAACCGACAAGGGCAGTGCAACAATTGCCCCCTCCCTATCGAACAGCCATTTCCAAAAGGGCATTAAAATATAAAACTGCATTATCAATATTACAAAATAAAAGTGTGCGTGCATATCACCCACAAAAATGCTTTTTATAAGATAGGGCACATCAAGCTGTTCGCCGTTCATTGCCAGCTTAATAAAATAATAAATAACAACCCAAATCACATAAGGCACAAAAACGGTAGTTACACGCCTTAGCAAAAAGCTTTTATAGTTGAGCTCACCGCTTTTCATAAAAAGCTTCACAGCGCTTAAAAAAATAAAGGCCTGTACAGCGAACGAGGAAAGCTTAAACAAGCTTAAAAATACCCCGTAGGCTACCGTTGTGTTCTCCGTTTGCCACATGGCGCTTCCCATGCAATGAATAAGCACAACAAGCAGGCACATGAAAAAATTCATAATACTTATTTCGGTTTTTCTGCCGTTCATTTCCATTAAAATCCTCTCCCCACAGCATATAATACCATAGATAACTGCTTTTGTCAACAATTCAAAAGGGGCGCGCTCATCATTACAAGCACGCCCCTTATTTTTATTTTTCTTCGCCAAGCAGGCCAAAGCCGGCAACCTCTGTCACAGGCATGGAAAAAACAATTGCATTTGCTTCCGTTCCAGTTCCGGCCTCCTTAATTATTGCCTGCATAATGCCTGTTTTTTTCTCCTTTTCGGCAACAATTAAGATAACCTCCTTTTCCCGGGCTATGGAAACATTCATAAAATCATCTCTTCCCGAGTCACCGGTACCCTTTCCGTGGATAACCGTGCCGCCGCGTGCGCCGGCATTTCTTGCCGCATCCATTACCATGTCTGCACGGCCTTCATTTGCAATAACAGTTACAAGCTCATAATCCGGATGAAGCTCCGGCCTATATCTGCCGCCGTTTTCTTCTTTTCTTAAATATTCCACAGTCCTTCCGCCTCCTATACTTTTTATCGGCACCGCCGCCACAATTCCGAAGCCCGGTGCATCCAAATACATCCGGCGCTTTTCTGCCTTAATCAGCTCGCGGGTTTTATCCCGGTTACACATTGAAATTGCAATGCGCTTTTCGTTATTCTCCATTCCCAAAAGCTCCAGCATGCTTTTTTGCGCCGTGCCCTTGCCCATAAAAAGAATGTTGACGGGAATTTCCAGCTCACCGCATATTTTTGTAAGCTCATCTGCCATTTCCGGCTTAAAGATTGAAATAACGTAATTCATGCTTATTCCTCCCAAAGCTCAACAATTTCATAATCGCTGTAATCC
>CAZITC010000131.1:0-4459 GCA_964542085.1 uncultured Ruminococcus sp.
GAGCATCTGCCTTACAAGCAGAGGGTCATAGGTTCGAGCCCTATAACTCCCACCAAAAAAGCACTTCTTAGGAAGTGCTTTTTTTCAATTCTTGTCATACAGCTAAAAGACGGCGCACAGCATAATGCTGTGCGCCGCTCAGCTTTTAAATTTCTATAACGGGATAATCGGAAAAATCAACCGGGATTTTTGTGATTTTGCCCTTTTCGGCAATGTAAAAGTTCATTTTGCCGGTACCCTGTACCCTTATTCTCTCGCCTACCGAAAGAATTTCTCCGTCCTCACTGTCTGCCCAGACAGCGCGTTTATTTTTGTAAACGCACTTAACCATTCTGCCGAATGGGAAGCGAATTTCATATTCTCCGCCGTCAAACATAATAACGGCATGCCTTTCCTCAGGAGATGCGTTATACCAGTCGATAGCAAGAAAATATATATGATATGCCCCGTCATCCTGACGGTACACAGCATATTCAACCGAGCGTTCCTCCTTGACACGGAATGGCTCCGCTTCATTTACACGAAGCTTTTCTTCCTTAAGCACCTCCTCATAAAGGGCGCGTATAGCCTCGTTGGCAGGATAGAGCGGCGTGTTGAAAAGAATTACCGCACCCTTACCGCGTCGATACCTGATAACAAGGGGAGCACCGGAATCCGTGCGCTGAATAACCTCGCCCTCATCGGCATTTAAGCACACATCAAGGCTAACTCCGCAATATGAGTCCGCGCCGAGCTGAGGCTTGGCATCGCTGAAGGTGAAAAAACCGTGCTCAAATTTTAAGCTATTGCTTTTAACCTCCTCATAATCTGTAGAAACCGAAAGGTGAGCGCGTGTCAAAACAAGTGTTCCGCCGTTTGATACGAAGTCGGAAAGCGCTGCTGAATTTTTCTCGTCATAAAGGTTATAGCCAAGGAAAGCAAGCACCTTGTAGTCGGAAAAAGCTTTATGGTCCTCCACCGGGATTACATCGGCGTGCCCCATAGGTGCAAAGCTGTTGAAGCCCCATGGCTTATCCGTCGGAAAATCGCCGCGGCAATAAATGTTTGCGTTTGGCTTTGAATCCGGATAAAAAAGCTTCAGCAAATCCCAGCTTCTTTCCGCCTCGGTCAACGGCGTACTTTGCCAGCCCCAGCACTTATCACCCACGAAGCCGTTTGTTCCGTCATATTTTCCGTGAAGAAATGCAAAGCTTGAATAAAAGTGACCCGTTCTTGTATGCCGGCTTATATAGCGGTGAAAATCCTGTTGCTGAATAAGATGGTTTTTACAGCACTCCGAGTGGCGGCCAAAGCGTTCATACGATTCCTCCATGCGATAAAGTCCTTCCTCGGTATTAATATCCGTTGCTCCAAGCATATAGGATGAATAAAGCGCAATGCGATAACGGCGATAGTGGTCCTCCCTTTCGTGCGGCGTGGTTGACCATTGCACCGCATGGTGTACACCGAAAGTATCAAGGCCGTACAGATGTGCCGCACCGCGAAGAAACGCCATTAAAATTTCAATCGTGGAATACATTGTTTCTGCGCCTACCCATTTATAGCCACCCTCAAGCATATATTTGAATGCATAGGAGGGGCCGGTGTGCCGCGTTGAGGATTTTGATATGCCTCCAAGCAGCTTAATTGCATAATCATGCGCCAAAGCGGCATCATGCGCAACGTTTACCGAACGGTTTCGATAAACCCTGCCGTTTTCGAAAACTCCCACCGAGTTTGCCGGAAACTGCGTTAAAAGCGGCTCCTCGCGGAAAATTTCCAGACGCATATCAAAATCCGCCTCTCCCTCCGGTGTCAGCGGCTCGGAATTCCAGTAAAATGCCTGACCGTCGCGCTCATGCGCCTGACGTCCCAAATAATGTTCACCCTGCAAAACACTGTCCGGCGGACAGGAGGCAAGGCCGGGATTTTCCCTTCCGTCTGCCATATGAACATAAAAAACACCTACCTCATTGAAAAGGCGCGCCGCATCACGCATAACCTCCTCATTCAAATACCTCGTTCCGCTCCAGCGATAGGTGGGGCGGATTGTTATCATGTTGCCGACGTTGTTTGCAAAATACCACGAAAGATATTCCGTCATATCATATTCTGCCTGCTTAATGAAAACCATGTCCCCGGTACCCGTTACAACGCTGTCCTTGCCCTTGTATACAATGGCTTCTACTGTGCATTTTTCCTCATGCACTCCGTCACTTACGGTGAAGCAGACGTTGGTCGAGGCAACAAGTGCGTTAAGCCTTATGCCGTGAAGTCCAGCCTTTTCAAAGATAAATTCACCCTCCGAGGAAAATGCACTGTCGGCTGTTACCGTGATTTTCACATTGTCCTCACGGGTGCGGATAAGAGCATAGGCATATCCGCCGACGGGTGCGACCTGTGAATGTGAAATGACATTAAAGCGATTGGACGGAACCTGCAAAACGGCAAGCTCATTAATATTATAGGCAAGGGCGCCGCGATAGCTTGAGGTTAAGCTGATTTTCAGCGTGTTCTTCCCGTCGCGCACCGCAAAATCGGGAAGCGGAATTTCCCAGTCGCTGGAGCGGTGACAGCGTTCAAAAATCTCACCGGAGAAAACAGGCTCACCGTTTAACGTAATGTAAAATTCCGGCCATTCCTTTCGGCTGAAATGCTGACCGCGCCAGTTAAATTCGGAAATTCCGGCGGTATCGGGCGCAAAATCCGGCGCAAGGTTTTCGCCGTTCGCTCCGAAAAGCGGAGCCTCAACATAAAGCGAGCCCGAATAAAGCTTGCCCTCCACAAAAAATGACACGGAGGCTGCATTCTCCGGAACGGTGATTTCTTTGCTCAAGCACTTATCGGTGTAGGTACCCTCCGGAATATCTAAAATATAAGTAATATCCGCGCTTGCGTGTGTGCTTTTGCGCTCCACCCCGGGCTTTAAAAGGCGCACATCCGCACGCACTCTTACATATCCGTCCTGTTCAAGCTTCAAATTTTTTGCACTTGCATTAATGCCGATTTTCCATTTATCCGGTACGGGCGATAACGGAATATAATAAAGCACAGGCTTCCATAAAAATTTGTGAAAGCAACGCTTAACATATTTTTCCTGCGTTATTTGCGAAAAGTCAAGGCAAAAGCTGTCGTGAACGGCGTGTTCAGTGTTCAGTGCATCTGAAATTGAGTGATACTGCATTGTGCATGCCGGCTCACATTTTTTCAAATAGCTTTGTGCGGTTTCGCCGGCCACGTAAAGCTTAAAGGCTTTCCCTTCCTCCTTTTTGAGGGTGAAAGAAAACTCCGAGCCCTCCTTTTCGGGTCGAAGAACAGTGCCTTGCTCAATGTCGCGGTAAACTGGAATATATTTTTCGTAATTCATAAAAACCCCCCCTCCCGTCGACATTATTATAAACCATTAATTCTATTAAAGCAATAAAAATTTATCCAAAAAAGGGCGGCCTTTAGCCGCCCTTTTAAAGCCACACAAAGCCGTTTTAATCAAGCTTTACCGTGTAGCAGTTCTCCTCGGTAATTTTTTATTTTTCCGATTTCCGGATACTCCTTTATAAAAAGAAGGCTGTCAATTTCATCCTTTTCAAGAATTTGGAAGAAATTTACCAGTGCGACAAATTCGTTCATATTGCCGTTTTCATATCCACTACTTCCGCCGTCGTTAATATTTGCAAGCAGAGTTTCGTCCTTTAATTTTACGCCAATCAGCTCGGGCGGCTCCTCAAAATCCGCGGTTTTGCGCACATTGTCTACCTCATCGTAGGCATCAATTTCCACTTCCCCTTTGGGATAAGCGTACTTTACCACGGCAGATGCCGAATAAAGCGTCACCTCGTTTATCCTAATGCCAATATCACCCAATTCCTTATTTGTGGTAAACAGCGTGCCTGAATACGCTTTAACCGCTCCTTCAATTTCACTATCATCAGGCCGAAATGATATGCATTCTACGCTTATCAATTCCTTTCACTTATAATACACCCAAGAAGTGCAAATTGTGACAGGTAAAATAAAAACAGCGGATGGCATTAGCCATCCGCTGTTCTTATTTTAAAATCTGTGCAAATAGGTCGCCGATGTGCTTCGCCATAAGGTAAAAGCCAAGGTCGTTGGGGTGACAGCCGTCAACGGTGGCATCGCCATAGGTCAAAAGGTCTGCTCCGTCAATAAAATAAACATTTTTGTCACCTGCCAAAACCGCATTTTTATATGTTGCTTCAATGATATCACGTCTTTTTCTGCTGTCAGCCGCCCAGCAGTCGTGCTTTGAAAGCATTACCACCGGCAAATCCGGATTTTTCTCTCTTATTTTAAGAAAAAACCTTTCGTGCGTTTTTTGCAAGTACTCCGCGTGCGGCGCATTGTGGTCATAATCATAGCAAAAAATGCTTGCACCCTTTTCGGCGATGTAGGAATTAATAAAATCGGCCATTTCATCCTCAGCCAAGGCCTTTCCCGAAAATCCCAGGTTAAAGTAGTC
>CAZITC010000132.1:0-4435 GCA_964542085.1 uncultured Ruminococcus sp.
GATAAAAACACCTGGACAAAGGAAATGCTTGACCTTTTGATGGACTTCATTGAAAAGGACGACAGGGCCGAAGAGTACCGCGGCCTTGACTGGTCAAAGGAATACGACCTTGCAATAAACGGCGACCCGACGGATACGCAGTCGGCGCTGTAATGCGAAAAAAAGCGAAAGCCGTGTGCTTTTGCTTTTTTTAGTCCTAAATTAGAGTAATTTGTAAATAAAATCTATTTGACTATTTTAAAAAATGTGATATAATAGAAAGTGGATTTGGTGTTCGGAAATTAAGGGCAGGTATGAGTCCGATTTATATCTGCAAATTAACGGAGGTGAAAAGGTGGCAAAAAAACAAAAATTGAAGATTATTCCTCTGGGCGGCATGAATGAAATCGGTAAAAATCTCACTGTGTTCGAATACGGTGATGAAATAGTCGTTCTCGACTGCGGAATGACTTTCCCCGACGAGGAAATGTTGGGTGTTGATCTTGTAATACCCGACATGTCGTATCTTGTCAGTAACAAGGATAAGATACGTGCTGTTCTTCTTACACACGGGCATGAAGACCATATCGGAAGTCTTCCATATTTTTTAAGAACAATGAGCAATGTGCCTATTTACGGAAGCCGCATGACAATTGGGCTGGTTGAGCATAAGCTTAAGGAGCACGGCATTCTTTCAATTGCCAAGCTTAACAATGTTCAGGCAGGCGATACCGTGAAAATCGGCAAATTCTTTAAGGCTGAATTTATAAGGGTAAACCATTCTATTGCGGATTCGTTCGGAATTGCGCTTACAACGCCGTGCGGAACGGTAGTTCACACCGGCGACTTTAAGATTGATACTACCCCGATTGACGGCGGTATGATTGATCTTGCAAGGTTTGGCACACTTGGTGATGCCGGCGTGCTTGCACTTATGAGTGACAGCACGAATGTTGAGCGAAAGGGCTTCACCATGTCGGAAAGAACAGTCGGCGAAAAGTTTGACGAAATTTTTGCGTCGCATCAGAGAGAGCGAATAATCGTAGCAACGTTTGCATCTAATGTACACAGGGTGCAACAGATAATAAACGCTGCCATAAAAACAAAAAGAAAAGTGGCGGTATCCGGCCGAAGCATGCTCAACGTTGTTGAGGTTGCAATTGAAAACGGATACATGAAGGTACCGAACGGCCTTTTAATAGGAATAGAGGAAATTCACAAGTACAAAAACAGCCAGCTTGTTATTATAACCACGGGAAGCCAGGGCGAGCCGATGAGTGCGCTTACCAGAATGGCTTTTTCCGACCACAGGCAGGTTGAGATCGGCAAAGGCGACTTAGTAATAATTTCAGCATCACCAATTCCGGGCAATGAAAAGACGATCTCAAAGGTTATTAACGAGCTGTTCAAAAAAGGTGCCGAGGTAATCTACAAGGCTTTGGCGGAGGTGCATGTATCGGGCCATGCCTGCCAGGAGGAGCTTAAGATTATTTTGGGTCTTGTTCGGCCGAAATATTTTATTCCCGCTCACGGTGAGTACAGGCATTTGGCTACAAGTGCACGTCTTGCCGTACAATCGGGCGTAAACGCGAAAAACACATTCCTTATGAATATAGGCGATGTGCTGGAGCTTGGTAAGGATAGTGCGGCCATAACGGGAACGGTGCCTGCCGGCGCCGTGCTTATTGACGGTTACGGGGTTGGCGATGTGGGCAATGTTGTTCTTCGTGACAGAAAGCATCTTGCCGAGGACGGAATAATAGTTGTTGTTTTCACCCTTAACGGAAAAAGCGGCAAAATTGTATCCGGTCCGGAGGTTGTGTCCCGTGGGTTTGTTTATGTTAAGGAGTCGGAGGCGCTGATTGACGGCATAAAGAAAATTGCCGTGGCCGCGGCTGAGGATACTGTCAAGAAAAACAGAAAGCCCGGCGTGGATTGGGTTGCGATTAAAAATGCCGTTAAAAATCAAATAACGGATTATCTGCAGGAAACAACAAAGCGCAGACCCATGATTTTGCCGATTATTATGGAAGCCGGCAAGGAAACAAAATAAAATGAAAAATCCCCGCAATGCATATGTGTTACGGGGATTTTACGTACAACCTAAGAAAGAGAGAATTTTTATGAAATACATGGTTGCATCGGATATTCACGGCTCGGCACTTTACGCCGAAAAGCTTAAACGGGCGTTTGCTGAGGAAAAGGCGGAAAGGCTTATTTTGCTGGGTGATTTGCTCTATCACGGGCCGAGGAACGATTTGCCGGAGGGTTATGACCCCAAAAGGGTTATTGAAATATTAAATTCGCTGGCTGATAAAATATTGGCTGTTCGCGGAAACTGTGAGGCTGAGGTTGACCAAATGGTGCTTTCCTTTCCGGTTATGGCGGATTATGCAATTCTTGAGCATAGGGGTCATCTTTTATACTTCACGCACGGTCATGTTTTCGGTGAAAACAATCCGCCCAAGCTTAATAATGGCGATGTGCTTATTTGCGGGCACACACACGTTCCGAAGTGCACAAAGCATGAGAACTTTGTTTACATAAATCCGGGCTCGGTATCAATCCCCAAAGAGATGAGCCCTCACGGCTACATGATAATTGAAAACGGCGATTTTATTTGGAAAAGCTTTTCGTCTGGCGAATGGCTTAAATATTCACTTGAAAACTCATAATCTTTTAAGATTGTGAGTTTTTTAACATTTTATTATTTACACGGGAGCGGTTTTGTGGTAAAATAACAGGTATAAAGTGTGAAAGGGTGCAGTTGAGTTGGACGGGAAAAACATTGTTGCAACACGGAAAAACAAGGTTATATACAGAGATGGCAATTGCCTTGTTAAGCTTTTCGGAGAGGGGTTTTCAAAATCCGGGATTTTTTCGGAGGCACTTAATTTAGCCTATGCCGAGGAAACAGGGCTTAACGTTCCGAGGGTGCTGGATATTAAAAGGATTGACGGTAAATGGGCAATTGTATCGGAATTTATCGAAGGAACAAGCTTGGAACAGCTTATGGAAAATGAGCCTGAGAAAACGGATTATTACATGGAGCTTTTTACAGAACTTCAGCTTGAGGTAAGCAAAAAAAGATGTCCGATGATGTGCCGCTTCAGTGATAAGGTAACGGAAAAAATAAGGCGAAGCGATATTCGCGCAACGCTCAGGTATGATTTATACACCCGCCTTCGGTCAATGGAGCCGGGCAATGATTTGTGCCACGGCGATTTTGTGCCCTCAAACATTATCATTGGGCCGGACGGTAAAAAGAACATCATTGACTGGTCGCACAGTTCAATCGGCCCGGCATCTGCCGACGCGGCTAAAACATATTTAATACTCAAGGTTACAAAAAAGGATGACCTGGCGGAAAAATATATTAAACTTTATTCCGAAAAAAGCAAGGTGAGCGAGGCGGAAATTAAAAAGTGGATACCACTTGCGGCCGCTTCCTACGGAATAAAGGGCAGTGACGAGGAAAAACGTTTTATTGACGCGTGCATTAATTTAACGGATTAAAAGCTTGGAGGGAATAAAAATGGAAGTTAAAATTTGTATCGGCTCTTCATGCCACATTAAGGGCTCACGGCAGATTGTGGAGGTTTTTTCAAGTCTTATCGAAAAGCATAAGCTTACGGATAAGGTGAAGCTTTCGGGAACATTTTGCATGGGTCAATGCAAAATCGGCGTGTGCGTGGAAGTTGACGGAACGGTATATTCCGTAAGTCCGGAAACGGCGGAGAATTTTTTTAACGAGCACATATTGAATAAATAAAAAAGGGAGGATAAGGCGATGGCGCAGTGCCTTACATTAAAAAAATCAAATTGCAAAAACTGCTACAAATGCATACGAAGCTGTCCGGTAAAGTCAATTCGTTTTTCCGGAAATCAGGCATATATAATTGATGACGATTGCATACTCTGCGGCCATTGCTTTGTTGTCTGTCCTCAGGATGCAAAGATGATTGTGGACGGAACGGAAAAGGTAAAGGCCTTCCTTGCGGCCGGGGAAAAGGTTTTCGTCAGCCTTGCGCCTTCCTTTGCGGCAAATTACTCGGTCGGTATAAACGCCATGGAGCGTGCGCTTAAGGCCCTTGGCTTTGCCGCTGTTGAGGAAACTGCTTTCGGTGCGGCAATTGTTAAAAATGAATACGACAGGATTTTGGAGGAGGAAGAGCCGGACGTGCTTATTTCCTCGTGCTGTCCCAGCGTCAATCTTTTGATACAAAAGTATTATCCCGGTGCGCTCAAATTTTTGGCCGGGGTTGTAACACCTATGCAAGCGCACTGTAAGGATATAAAAAGGCGGCATCCTGATGCAAAAACGGTTTTTATCGGCCCCTGTGTTTCCAAAAAGAATGAGGCCGAGTATTCGGACGGTACGGTTGACGCGGTAATGACATTTGATGAGCTTACTTCTTGGCTTAATGCGGAAAATATAGTAATTGCCAGGGAAGAG
>CAZITC010000133.1:0-4357 GCA_964542085.1 uncultured Ruminococcus sp.
CTACTATATTATACAATAAAACATCAATTTTGTAAAGGGAATTTGAATTTTTTAATTTTTTCTTAAAAATATTTCTTAAGGTTGACTTCCTTCTTCTTTAATGCTATAATTTAGTATAGGTGATTGTAATGAAAAAAAGATATATTGTTCTTATAATAACAGTGCTGTTGATTGCCGCCTTGGGCATCTGGCAACGCAATAATATTGAGGCGCTTATTATATTCTCCACCCACAACACGGAGGCTACCGAAAAGCTTATTCAGGAAAACAAGGAAAAACTTGCCGAAAGTCTTAAGGAATACAGTGATGTTGTTCCCCGGGACTTAACTCCCGAGGAGGAGGCAAAAATTGCAAGCGGTGAGATGAGTGTTGCCGAAGCAACCGAAATACTTCTGGCGGAGGCTGAGAGCAACGATGTTAATAATGAGGATAATTCCTCAACGCCCCCATCTTCCTCGGACGTTGAAACGAAAACCGACCCTGTAAAAAAAGACTCCGTTCAATCAAGCACACCTGCACAAAGCGGCACCGCTACAACCAATCCGGTGCAAAGTGGCACAAGTTCACCTTCTAAGGATAGCACATCTACAACCAAGCCTACGCAAAGCAGTACGGCCACATCTGTCAAAAAGGAAAACAAGGCCGCTCCGATAATTAAGCGCTACACCGCGGAGCTTTACAGTATGAAAGCCTATTACATAGGCCAGCTTTCACAAATTGAAAGCCGTGCGAGAAATGAATTCGACACCATGGACCCGGAAGAAAAGAGAAAGCTTTCCAAGGCTTCCTTTATCGCAAAATATGCCGGCTATGCCACAACGCTTATGGTGGAATGTGACGGAAAGGTTAATTCGCTTTTATCCAGCATGAAACAGGAGCTTATAGATGCCGGACAGGATACCGCGGTAATTTCCACAATCCGCCAAGCATATGAAAGTGAAAAGGCCGCGCGTAAGGCATATTATCTCAACATGGTAAGCTAAAAAGGATTTTATTATGAAAGTAAAGAAATTTTTACCGTTAATTTTAATACCAATTTTAATATTTAGCACCGTTCACGCCGCTTTTTTGGACGTTGACTCCGGTACGGATGTCGGCATGGCTGTATCCGTTTTGGCTGACAGGGGTGTTATATCCGGCTACGGCAACGGTCTTTTCGGGCCGGATAATTCCCTTACCAGAGCAGAAGCTGTTAAGGTTATCAACAAAATCTTCGGCTACAGCCTTGCGGCGGATATTTCCTTTTCGGATGTTCACGAAGGCGATTGGTTTTATTCCTATGTTGCGGCAGCGGTAAATGCCGGCTACATATCCGGCTATCCGGACGGCTCCTTCCGCCCGAATGAGGCGCTCACCAAGGAGCAAGTCTGTGTTATGCTGAACAAAATTATGAATTTCATACTTTTGCCGACGGAGGTTTACGTTGCCGACCCCATTTCCGACTGGGCTTATGACAGTGTGATTAAAATCATATCCAATTACCTTGCCGATGTGGACGATGACGGATGCTTCCACGCGACCGAGGTGCTTTCCCGCGGTAATTTTTGTCTGATTTTGGAGCAATTCGCCTTAGAAAAGCTTCCGGAAATTGAGCCCTTTGACCTAAGCTCCATTGCAAAGGACGAGCTAAACCAGCGACTTAACCGCATTATTTACGCTGTAAGGAATGAGCTTTGCGCAAAAACAAATGAGCCGGAAATTATTGCAATTTTCAATTTGATTGCCGATAACATGGAGGCCTATGTTGCCGACTCAAGTTATGACTACAAGACCGGGGCGGAAAACGCCAAAAAGCAATACGATGCTCTACCCTCTGACCTTCGCACACAGGCCAAAAATCTTCTTTTAAACTTTTTCACCGATGACAAGTATTTTGACGATGTTCAAATACTTTACGACTTTTTCTTCTGATGCGCATAATAATTGATGCCGATGCCTGCCCCGTTGTTTCACTCGCAGTTTCCGCGGCAAAGGATTTTTCGCTTGATGCCGTGATTTTTTCGGACACGGCGCACATAATAAGCTCGGACTATGCCACCTGTATAACCGTTGACAAGGGCGCGGACAGCGCGGATTTTGCCATACTTTCCTACTGCGCTTCCGGTGATATTGTCGTGACCGGTGACTATGCCCTTGCGGCAATGTGCCTTGCCAAAAGAGCGCTTGCAATAAAGCCGGACGGAACGGAATACAGTGACCGAAATATCGACTTTATGCTAAATGGCCGCTATCTTGCCAAAAAAATGCGCGACAGCGGCGCAAAGCCTCCCAAAATCAAAAAGCGTACCCGCGTGGAGGACGAGGCCTTCAATTCATCTATCCGCGCACTTATACAAAAGCACGCGTAGTGTTAGGTTTACCTTATGAAAAACAACACCGAATGAAAATATTGCAAAATAAAATTCGCATATCACCTTAAAGTGATATGCGAATTTTTCTTTATCCAATTCCGGGTGTGTCATCCAACAGCTATGCGCTTCAAAAGCATCATTCTCATTCATCCGTAAGCCTTCTTATTTTATCCTTTGCACGCGATTCAATCCGCGATATTTGCACCTGGGATACGCCAATTTCCCGCGCAACGGCCTCCTGGCTCATACACCTAAAAAAACGCATGATAATTACATTTCTTTCCCTATTATCAAGCTTTTTCAAGGCCTCGGCAACGGCAATTTTATTTATTACACTGTTTCCGGCATCCACTTCCCCGGCAATGCTGTCTAACAAAAGCATTCCGCTTTCCTTATCCGTTTCCTCATAAATCGAGCGCGGCGCCGCAGATGATGCCAAGGCCGCCGCAAGATTTTCCTCCTCCTGACCGAGCGAACGCGCAATTTCGCCGACCGTTACCTCCCTTCCCAGCTCCGACTCCAGCTTTTCCTTTTCCGCCATGGCCGATACCGCAAGCTCCTTCAGGGAGCGCGACACCTTAACCGGCCCGTCGTCACGCAAAAACCTTTTTATTTCGCCCATGATTACCGGCACCGCGTAAGTTGAAAGCTTGCCCCCAAAGGATGGGTCAAACCTATCCACCGCCTTAATAAGGCCTATGGCTCCGATTTGGCGAAGCTCCTCAAAATCACATCCTCTGCCTAAAAATCTTCGCGCAATGCTATGTACAAGCCCCATGTTTTCCTCAACAATTTTATTTCTTGCGCTTTCAGTCATAGTTTTTTAATCATAACCACCTTTGTTCCCGAGTGCTCCTTCGAATAAACCTCCACCGAATCCATAAAATTTTCCATAACGGTGAAGCCCATGCCGCTTCGCTCCAATTCCGGCTTTGTGGTAAAAAGCGGTGTTCTTGCCATTTCAACGTCGCTAATTCCGCAGCCCTTATCTTCCACGGTAACGGTGACTAAGCGCCCCGTCCACTGACAGGTTAAGGTTACCATTCCGCTCATGCCCTCATAGCCGTGCACAATTGCATTGGTCACCGCCTCGGACACCGCGGTTTTAATTTCCGACAGCTGTTCCACCGTCGGGTCCAGCTGGGACAAAAAAATTGCCACTGCCGCACGGGCATAGCCCTCGTTTGCGGTTTTGCTGATAAATTCCGTACGCATAAAATTATCCATTAACGCCCACCCCCTTGCTTTCCATTGCCAGAATTGCGGCTGAAAGGCTTTCGCAAACGGGAATGATTTTATCAATCGCCGAAAGACGGATTATCCTTTCAACGCCCGGCCTCGGTGCGGCAATCACCATCATACCGCCAAGAGCGGTTATGTTTTTATAGCGTCCGATGATAACACCGATTCCGGAGCTGTCCATAAATTCAAGCTCCGATAAATCGAATATCATATTGTCGCACCCGGAGCAGATTTTTTTATCCAGCTCGCTTCTTAATCCGACTGCGGCGTGCTGGTCCAGCTCGCCGGCAAGCTTAACAATCAGCGCGCCCTTTGTTAATGTGTAGCTTTCCTTCATAAAAAAACTTCCTTTCTCTTTTGTTTTAATATTAACATTCGTTTTCTTCCGTTTATTTCCTTTGGAAGCTTTTGTCGAATAAACACCTTCGTGCAACAAAAAAAGACATTTGCTGACTGCAAATGCCTTTTTCTGATTTAAAAGTTATTCTTCCTTTAATTTTTCGCTTTGGAAGTGAACTGTAAGTGCATCCAAAAGCTCGTCCAAATCGCCGTTCATAATAGAGTCAATCTTGTGCAGAGTAAGGCCTATGCGATGGTCGGAAACCCTTCCCTGAGGGAAATTGTAGGTTCTTATTCGCTCGCTTCTATCACCCGTACCGACCTGACTCTTACGCTCCGATGCAACCTTTTCGTGCTGTTCGGACTCCATAAGCTCATAAAGCCGCGCTCTTAAAATTTTCATGCCCTTGTCCTTGTTCTTATGC
>CAZITC010000134.1:0-4343 GCA_964542085.1 uncultured Ruminococcus sp.
GCCTTCAAGAAAGGGTTATCCCGGTTATCTTTATTCCGATCTTGCTTCACTTTATGAGCGGGCTGGAATAATTAAGGATGCAAAGGGCTCAGTTACTCAGGTACCCATTTTATCCATGCCAAATGACGATATTACCCACCCGGTGCCGGATTTGACCGGCTACATTACCGAGGGGCAAATTGTTTTGGGAAGAGAATTAAACACCGCCGGTGTTTATCCGCCGGTTTCCGTGCTTCCTTCGCTTTCACGTCTTATGAAGGACGGTATCGGTGAGGGCTTTACCAGAGAGGACCATCCTGCTCTTTCAAACCAGCTTTTTGCGGCTTATTCCAAGGTCAGTGATGCAAAAAGTCTTGCATCTGTTATCGGTGAGGATGAGCTTTCGCCCATTGATAAAAAATACCTTGAATTCGGAAAAGCTTTTGAAACCCGTTTCTTGTCACAGGGAATGTATGAAAACCGGTCAATAAACGAAACCCTGGACTTGGGCTGGGAACTTTTGTCCATGCTTCCCAAGTCAGAGCTGGACAGAGTTTCCGATGATATACTGGATAAATATTATAAGGGCTGATAAAAGAAGGGAGATGCGCTGATGGCTGTTTCAATGGCTCCTACAAAGGGTAATTTGCTTGCCGCTAAAAACACGCTTAGACTGTCAAAGCAGGGATATGAAATGCTTGACAAAAAGCGTAACATCCTTATTCGCGAAATGATGACACTTATTGACGAGGCAAAAACTGTTGAAGCAAACATAGAATCAACATTCAAGGCGGCCTATACTGCTCTGGAAAGCGCCAATTTAATGATGGGCTGTAACACAGTGTATGATATTTCACATTCGCAAACCATTGATGATGGTGTGGGAATAAATCTTCGCAGTGTTATGGGAGTGGAGCTTCCTATGGTAACGCTTCGAGAGGAGGGCGCAAAGCCCATGTACAGCTTTTATTCAACAGGCTCGGCCTTTGACGAAGCTTTTTGCTCGTTTAACAAGGTAAAAAAACTTACGGCGCGCTTGGCGGAAATTGAAAATTCGGTTTACCGACTGGCGGTTAATATTAAGAAAACTCAAAAAAGGGCGAATGCTCTTTGCAACATTACAATCCCAATGTATGAGGGTATTGTTAAGGGAATTGCGGATGCGCTGGAGGAAAAGGACAGGGAAGAGTATACGCGTATGAAAAAAATCAAGGATAAAAAATAACGGACGGTTAGTCCGTTATTTTTTTAAAATATGTGAGAGATTTATCAAAATATAGGGCTTGCTTTCAGCTTGCCGCGGTATTATAATAAGCTGTGAGGTGGATTATTATGAAAAATTTATATATAGCAGCCTGCAGTGAGGACGGCGGAATTTACCGCTTCTCTATGGACGGCGATGTGCTTTCCGAAAAGGAAAAAATATCCTTGGACAGGCCGATGTTTCTTGCGCGCGAAAAAAACAAGCTTTACGCACTTTTGCGTGCACCGCATACAGAAGAAAGTGAGCTTGTTTCCTTTGAAATTGCCGAAGGCGGCGAGCTATTCTCTATGCGTGAGCATGGCACTACGCACGGCCGCGTAGCGTGCCACTTAACCGTTCGGGATAACGAGGTTTATCTTGTTAATTACATTACCGGAAATGCGGTCAAAATGCCGAACACCGTGGACCAGCATGAGGGCTTTGGCCCCAATAAGGCACGACAGGACGGGCCACACACGCATTTTATTACTGTTACACCGGATAATTTGGTTGCGGTTACGGATTTGGGTACCGATAAGGTTTATTTTTACGACAGGGCATTGCGCTTTGATTTCAGCATATCCGTGCCGGCCGGATACGGTGCACGTCACCTTGCGTTCTCACCGGACGGGAAATATTTATACGTGGCAAATGAGCTTGTTTCATCGGTCAGTGTTTTTTGCTATGACGGGAAGAATACGGAGTATTTGAACACCTATGCCGCGGCGCCGGAGGATTGTGCCTGTGCAAATTTAGGCTCCGCAATTCGTGTGACGGAAGAATTTGTTTATATGTCCAACCGTGGCCATGATTCCATCGCCGTGTTTTCGGCAAAGGGCGGCGTTCTTGAAAGAAGGCGCTTTATCAAAACGGGAAAAACTCCGCGTGACTTCAATATTTTTGGGAACATTTTGGTATGCTGTAATATGGATGATGACAGCGTTTGGGTATACCGCCTTGAAAACGGCAAAGCGGAAAAGCTGCAGGAGATAACAGGTATAAAACAGCCGCTTTGCGTAATTGAGTGATTTTGCCGCAAAATCGGTTGAAAATTAAGCTTAAAAAGCTATCCTTCTTGTGCCGGATGGAAAGGATAATACATAAAAAAGAAGAAGGAAAATTCCTTCTTCTTTTTATTATGCGTTTATTCCGATGAGCCTTTTGCATTCGGCAATATGCTCCGCGGTGGGAGGCTCAACTCCTTTTAAGGGATAGTCAATGCCTTCTTTTTCCCATTTGAACACACCCAGGGTGTGGTAGGGAAGCACCTGAAAGCGTTCCATGCTTTTAAGGGAGCGGCAAAATTCGCCCAGGGCCTTGAGGTCCTCAGGAAAATCCGTATATCCGGGCACAAGAACGTGCCTTATCCACATGGGCTTGCCCATATCCGAAAGCTCCCTTGCCATGGCAAGAATGTTTTCGTTGTCCATACCGGCGATTTCTTTGTGACGCTCCGGATTAATTTCCTTTATGTCGAGCATAACAAGGTCGGTATATTTCATAAGCTCCTTAAATTTTGAATAAAAAGGCTCGCTTTTGGTGAAAACACAGCCGGAGGTGTCAATCGTGGTGTGAATGTTGCGCTCCTTGGCCTTCTTAAACAGCTCAGTCAAAAAGTCAATCTGGCAAAGAGGCTCACCGCCGCTGACGGTAATGCCGCCGCCGTTTTTCCAATAGCTTCTGCAACGCTCGGCCTTATCCAAAAGCTCATCCGCCGTTTTTTTATCCCCACGCTCAAAGGGACGTGAGTCCACATTGTGGCAGTATTTACACCGCATGGGGCAGCCCTGAAGAAAGATAATGTATCTTACTCCCGGGCCGTCGGATGCGCCGAAGCTTTCTACAGAGTGTACAAAGCCTTCCATTATTATAAGGATGAGTGGCAGGTTCTTGCGATAACGTCAAGCTGCTGTTCACGTGTAAGGTCAATGAACTTAACTGCATAGCCGGAAACACGGATTGTGAAGTTTGCATACTCTTCCTTCTCCGGATGCTCCATAGCGTCAATAAGCTTTTCCTTACCGAATACGTTAACGTTTAAGTGGTGAGAGCCCTGAGAGAAGTAACCGTCGAGCACGTTTACAAGGTTTGTAATCTGCTCGTTTTCGTCAGAGCCGAGAGCACCGGGGTTAATTGTCTGAGTATTGGAAATACCGTCAAGTGCATACTCATAGGGAAGCTTTGCAACAGAGTTGAGCGAAGCAACAAGACCGTTCTGCTCTGCTCCGTAAGAGGGGTTAGCACCGGGCGATAAGGGCTCGCCTGCTTTTCTTCCATCCGGAAGAGCGCCGGTAGCCTTACCGTATACAACGTTGGAGGTACTGGTAAGGATAGAGGTTGTGGGCTCGGAATTTCTGTAGGTGTGGCAATGAGCAACCATGTTCATAAAGGTCTTCAAAAGCCATACAGCGATTTCGTCTGCACGGTCATCATCGTTACCGTAACGCGGGAAGTCACCCTCGATTTCGAAGTCAACAGCAAGACCGTCCTCATCTCTTATGGGCTTAACGCGCGCATACTTGATGGCAGAAAGAGAGTCAACAACGTGTGAGAAGCCAGCAATACCAGTTGCAAAGGTTCTTCTTACATCGGTATCAATGAGAGCCATTTCAGCCGCTTCATAGTAATATTTATCATGCATGTAGTGGATAACGTTAAGAGTACGAACATATACTTTAGCAAGCCACTCCATCATTCTTTCATACTTAGCAATTACCTCGTCGTAATCAAGATATTCGCTTGTTATACCGGGATACTCGGGACCAACCTGAGTTTTGGACTTGCAGTCCATGCCGCCGTTGATAGCGTAAAGAAGGCACTTTGCAAGGTTTGCTCTTGCACCGAAGAACTGCATTTCCTTACCTGTCTGTGTAGCGGATACACAGCAGCAGATTGCGTAATCGTCACCCCAAACCTTACGCATAACTTCGTCGTTCTCGTACTGTATGGAGCTTGTTCTTACAGAAATTGCAGCCGCATAACGTCTGAACGCTTCGGGAAGAGTTTCTGTGTAAAGAACTGTAAGGTTAGGCTCGGGTGAGGGCCCCATGTTCTCAAGGGTGTGAAGGAAACGGAAGTCGTTCTTTGTTACCATGCTTCTTCCGTCGATACCCTTACCGCC
>CAZITC010000135.1:0-4334 GCA_964542085.1 uncultured Ruminococcus sp.
TTTTTATATAATAATAGAAAAATAATGGAATGTCAAGGAGGAAAAACATGAATAAGACTGTTAAAGAAATGCTTGAAGAAAATATTAACACCTGCTCCAATCCGTCGGAGCTTAAAATTACCGATATAAGGGTGGCAAACTTAAACGGCGCACCGAAGCACTGCCCCTTAATTAAGGTTTACACCAACCAGGGCATCGTCGGTTACGGTGAGGTGAGGGATGCTTCCAGTGCTACCTATGCACTTATGTTAAAGTCAAGACTTATTGGCGAAAATCCCTGCAACGTCGATAAAATTTTCAGAAGAATTAAGCAATTCGGCGGCCATTCACGTCAGGGCGGCGGTGTTTCCGGCCTTGAAATTGCAATGTGGGACCTTGCCGGTAAGGCATGGGGAGTCCCGCTTTGGCAAATGCTCGGCGGCAAGTTTCGTGATAAGGTGCGTATGTACTGCGATACCGATGTGGACGGTAAGCACACCGGAACGGACATGGGTCATGCATTAAAGGCAAGAATGGAGCAAGGCTTCACCTTCCTTAAAATGGACTTGGGTATTGAGCTTATGCTGGACGAGCCGGGCTGCTTAAATGCTCCGTTGGGATTTTTGGAGGATATTAAAAAGTATTCCATGAAGGCCATTAACCACCAGAAGGGCTCAATTGATATGGATATGATGCTGGGCAAAAACTATGAGGTGTTTACAATTCCTCACCATGCAACGGGTATTCACCTTACACAAAAGGGCATGGATTATTTGGAGGATTACGTTAAACAGGTGCGTGATGTAATCGGCTATGAGGTACCTCTCGCAATTGATCATTTCGGCCATATTGCAATTGAGGATTGCATAATGTTTGCAAGACGCCTTGAAAAATATAACATTGCTTGGATTGAGGACATTGCTCCCTGGCATTACACAAAGCATTTTGAAAAAATCGCACACGCGGTTAATGTTCCCATCTGCACGGGCGAGGATATTTTCCTTGCGGAAAACTTTGAACCGCTTATGGCTTGCGGCGGTGTAAGCGTTGTTCACCCCGATATTTTAACAGTCGGCGGCGCAATGGAAATGAAAAAGCTTGGCAATATGTGTGATAAGTACGGCGTTGCAATGGCAATTCATATGGCGGAAAGCCCGATTGCATGCATGGCGGCTATCCATGCGGCGGCGGCTGTACAAAACATTTTGGCTGTTGAATTTCACTCTGTTGATATTCCGTGGTGGAACGATTTGGCAATCGGCATTGACAACCCCTTGTTTAAGGACGGCTTTGTTAATGTTCCCAATAAGCCCGGACTTGGAATTGATTCGCTTAACGAGGAGCTTATAGCATCGCATATGCACGAAAAGTATCCCGGACTTTGGGAGGATACCTCTTCCTGGAATAATGAGTGGGCAAACGACAGAGAGTGGAGCTGAGAAGGTGATGGCAATGCTTAATTTAGAAGGAAAAAAGGCACTTGTTACAGGCTCGTCACAAGGCATGGGCAAGGAAATTGCAAAAATGCTGGCCGATGCTGGAGCAACCGTGTTTGCTCACGGCTCTGCCATGTCCGAAAAGCTTACACTTGCGGCAAAATACATTGGAACGGATAAAATCGTGACCGCTGATCTTTCGGATAAATCGGCACATGAGGAGCTTTTGAAGGCCACAGGGGGAGTGGATATTCTTATTTTGAACGCCTCTGTTCAGTACAAAAGACCGTGGGACGGCTTTTCCGATGAAGAGCTTGACAAACAGCTGGATATTAACATAAGAAGCACCTATCAAATGATGAAGGTATATGCGCCCTACATGAAGGAAAAGGGCTGGGGAAGAATTATAAACATAGGCAGTGTAAACCAATACAATAATCATCCTGAGCTTTTGATTTACGGCGTAACAAAGGCGGCCGGCATGAAAATGGTGGAGGGTGTGGCAAAAAATCTTGCTCCCTTCGGCATAACTGTTAACAACGTTGCACCCGGCGCCATTAACACACCGAGAAATGCGGAGGCGCTTTCGGATGAGGAGTTTTTGAAAAAGGTTAATGCTTCCATTCCTATGGGCTATGTGGGTGATGCAAAAGCAATAAACGGTGCGGTTGCACTGCTTTGCTCCGAGGAAGGAAGTTACATTACCGGAAGCGAAATAATCGCGGACGGCGGAATGCACTTATAATTTATTTGAATTAAAGGAGGAATTGATATGTCAAGACGTGACGAGGTAATGAAATATTTTGTTTCGCAAAAGGAAGAAACAGAAGCAAGAGTTCAGCGTGGAATTGAGGAAAACAGAAAGGGTTTTTTCACCGTTGAGGTTAAGGATAAGGACGGCAAGCCGCTTTCCGGCGTTAAAGTAAGAGCAAAGCAGAAAAAGCATGAATTTAAGTACGGCGCAAATTTGTTTATGCTTGACGAGCTTGAAACCGACGAAAAGAATAAAATTTACAGAGAGGCATTTGCAGATGTATTCAACCAAGCAACACTTCCGTTTTATTGGAGCGATTTGGAGCCTGAAGAGGGAAAACCCCGCTTTTACAAGGATAGTCCGAAGGTTTATCGGCGCCCGGCGCCCGACCTTGCTGTTGAATACTGTGAGGAGAAGGGAATATATCCCAAGGCTCATTGCTTAACCTATTTTAACTTTACTCCGAGCTGGGTTAATTCCAACAGTATATCCGACCAGAAAAAGCGTTTGGATAAGCGTTACCGTGAGCTTGCGGAGCGCTATGCCGGAAAGATTGAGGCATGGGAGGTTATCAATGAGCTTATGTGTATTGAAGCTCCCCGTATGGCAAACCCCTTCTTCAAAGAGGATGATGTGCTTGAGTGGAACTTCAAACTTGCTGAAAAATATTTCCCGTTAAACGAGCTTATCGTGAACGAGGCGGGTCACCTTTGGTGCTGGGGCAGCTTTGCAGAGAACAGAAGCGCATACTACCAGATGATAGAGCGTGGCATAAAAAACGGTGCGCGCATTGACAGCATAGGTATGCAGTACCATATTTTCACATCCGGCAGAGCAACCGAAATGCAACTTGGCCGCTATATGTACAATCCGGAAAACATTTTCAGGGTTTTGGATTGCTACGAAAAGCTTCGCCGCCCGATTCAGATTACCGAAATAACCATTCCTGCTTACAGTAATGATGCGGAGGATGAGGCCCTTCAGGCAGAAATTATCGAAAACCTTTATTCGATATGGTTCTCACACAAGGCTGTTGAAATGATTACTTATTGGAACGTTACGGACGGCTATGCCGCTTGGGCACCTCAGGGTGATATGACAAAGGGCGAGAACATTTTCTACGGCGGTCTTATGCGCTTTGACATGAGCAAAAAGCCGGCTTATGAAAAAATTCAGCATCTCTTTAAGGAAAAGTGGATTACCGATGCTGAGGGTGAAACAAATGAATTCGGCCAGGCAAAGATAAACGGCTTCTACGGAGATTACGACATTATAATTGACGGTAAGGCATACTCGTTTAAGAACAGAGCGGGCGCAACAAATAAAATTGATATTGCTGTAAAGTGAGGAATTGAATATGCATTTTAACGACAGAGAAGAAATAATAAAGCTTACTCCCCTTTGGAAGGGCGACAGACTTCCCGACGGAAGGCCTTTCGTTCCGGATAAGTATTTAAGAGCGTTAAATAAGCTTACCCTTGAGGAGGTTTGGAAGCCCATTTTCGTTAAAGGCTATGAAAGCCAGTTTGAAGGGCGCCTTCACACACTTCATAATGATGGCCGCAAGCTTATTGGCCGTGCGGTAACAGCAAGCTTTTGCCCGTATAGGCCGGACTACGACGAGGTTGCAAAGGACATTGGAAGAAGCGAGGGAAGAACAGGCACCTATAACCAGTGGGTAATTGATAACCTAATGGAGGGTGACGTGCCTGTTATAGATATGTACGATAAAATCTATAAGGGCACCTTCCTTGGCGGAAACCTTACAACCGCGCTTAAAAATAAAACAAAAAATCCCAACGGCGGCGCTGTTGTCTGGGGCGGAATAAGAGATACCGAGCAGATGAAGCAGGTGGAAAATACCGAAGTATTCTACCGCGGAATTGACCCCACGCCAATAAGAGATTTTTGCATGATGACCTACAACACGGCAACAAGAATAGGCAACGCAATTTGTCTTCCCGGCGATATTGTGTTCGGTGCCGGCGGAGGCGTGCTTTTCATTCCGTCGCATTTGGTTGAGGAGGTTGTTGACGGAGCGGCTAAAACGCAGGTTAAGGACCTTTTTGGATTCGAAATGATTTCGCTTAACAAGTTTACCACCGCTGAGATAGATAAAAACACCTGGACAAAGGAAATGCTGGACCTTTTGATGGACTTCATTG
>CAZITC010000136.1:0-4327 GCA_964542085.1 uncultured Ruminococcus sp.
GAATATATACTTTGGCTTAAAAATATGGGGCTTTCATCAGTGGGAAAGCTTTTGCCGGCAATAGAATATTTTTCTTCGCCGGAGGAAATATATAACGCAGACAGGGAAGCAATTGAGGACTGCGGAATGTTTAACGAGGCTGAAATCGAATACCTTTTGAAAAAGGATACGAGCTTTGTTTCGGCGGAAATTGAAAGGTGCAATAGGGAGCGTTGCTATCTGGTGGACTATTTTTCAAAGTTTTATCCGGAAGCTCTAAAGGAAATTCCGGAGCCGCCACTTATGCTTTATGTTAAGGGATCGCGTGAGGCGCTGAAATATGTAAACGCTGTAACAATTGTGGGAAGCCGATCGGCAACCGGCTACGGTGTAAGCGTAGCACAGGAGCTTTCCGGCGCCTTTGCCGCGGCCGGCTGTACAGTTGTTTCCGGCATGGCTCACGGGATTGATTCATCCGTTGTTTCAGGCGCTCTTAATGCAGGAGGAAGGGTTATCGGAGTGCTTTGCTCCGGAATTGATGTTGATTATCCGACGGGTAGCGAGGCAATGCGCGAAAAAATAATTGCTTCGGGTGGTGCGCTGATTACGGAATTTCCCATGGGCACAGCTCCGCAATCGGGATATTTTCGCATAAGAAACAGGATAATGGCCGGCCTTTCCGACCTAACCGTTGTTGTGGAGGCCGGCGAAAAAAGCGGAGCCTTAATAACGGCAAAGCTGGCGGAAAAATATGCCCGAAGGGTTGCGGCTGTGCCCAATCCCATTGACTCCGCATCAGGCTTTGGGGCAAACAGCCTTATTGCGTCGGGGGCGGAAATGGTTTTGAACGTGGAGGCCTTTGTTTCGGATTATGTGAAGGAGCATACTAAGGATGGAAAAAAGGCACCAGAGGAAAAAGCTCCGGAGCCGAAGGTTATAAAGCCGTCCGGTAAAAAGGCGGTAAGCGAGGGCAACACCGAAAGCGACAATATGATGGGGCTGACAGAGCTTTTAAAAAACGGCCCGCTTATGCCGGCACAGCTTGCCGAAAAAAGCGGCAGAAACATTAAATGGGTTAATTCAACACTTATAATACTTGAGGTATCCGGAAGAGTAAAGCGCTTGCCTGACGGGCGCTACTCGCTTTAATGATAAGGTGGTAAGCAGATGGAAAAAAAGACAAAATCAAAAACGACTCCGAAAACAAATCTTCTTATAGTGGAGTCACCGGCAAAGGCAAAGACGATAAAAAAATATCTCGGAAAAGCTACAATGTTATTGCATCAATGGGGCATTTGCGCGATCTTCCGAAAAGCCAGCTGGGAATTGATACGGAAAATAATTTTGAGCCGCGCTACATTACAATAAGGGGTAAGGGCTCGCTTACAGGTGAGATGAAAAAGGCGGCCAAGTCCGCAAAAAAAGTGTACATCGCAACGGACCCTGACCGCGAGGGTGAGGCAATTGCCTGGCACATTGCGGCCATTTTGGGCATTGATGCAGAGTCCGAGTGCCGTGTTACCTTTAATGAAATAACGAAAAACGCTGTGGTGGAGGGCGTTAAGAAGCCGAGAAAAATTGACCTTGACTTAGTGGATGCTCAGCAGGCGCGAAGAATTGTTGACAGGCTTTTGGGTTATAAGCTCAGTCCGTTGCTTTGGAGCAAGGTGGGCTCCGGACTTTCCGCCGGAAGAGTGCAGTCTGTTACAACAAAAATGGTGGTTGACCGCGAGCGTGAAATAAAAAGCTTTGTTCCGGAGGAATATTGGACCTTTGCGGCGGAGCTTGAAACCAAGAATAAGGACAGGGTTGTTGCGCGACTTTCAAAGCTTTCGGGCAAAAAGGCCGAGCTTAAAAGTAAAAAGGATGCAGACGGGGTTATTGAACGAGTGAAGGGCGGAGAATACAAGGTTACTGAGGTTAAGTATTCCGATAAAAAGAAAAGCCCTTATCCACCGTTTACAACAAGCACACTTCAGCAGGAGGCCTCCAAGCGCCTTGGCTTCACATCCAAGCGAACAATGGCCGCGGCACAGATACTTTATGAGGGTGTGGAAATTCCGGGCTACGGCACCATGGGTCTTATTACCTATATGAGAACGGACTCGCTTCGCATTTCCGATGAGGCAAAGGCGATGGCAAGAGAATATATAAAGGCAAAATTCGGAGATGAATTTCTGCCGGAAAAGCCCCGAGAATACAGAACAAAAAAGAATGCACAGGATGCACACGAGGCAATCCGCCCCACAAGCATGTTGGAGCCGGATGAGATTAAAAAATCCTTAAAAAGCGATGAATACAAGCTCTATAAGCTGATATTCAACAGATTTATTGCAAGCAGTATGACCGATGCGGTATATAAAACCCTTTCGGCTGATGCGGAAAACAACGGCGCGGAATTCAAAATATCCGAGCGAAACCTTGCTTTTGCCGGCTTCATGTCCGTGTACGAGGATTTTGACGATACGGAAGAAACGGTAAAGAAATTGCCTCAAATTAACAAGGGTGATGTTCTTTTAGAGCTTAAGAATGAGGCGCTTTGCCACTTTACCGAGCCGCCGGCGCGTTACAACGAGGCATCGCTTATTAAGGAAATGGAGGAGGCCGGAATAGGCCGTCCTTCTACCTACGCTACCACTATTTCCACAATTCTCGGCCGCCGCTACGTGGAGCGGGATAAAAAGACCTTAAGACCCACCGAGCTCGGTGAGATTATTACGGATTTGCTTTCGGAATATTTCAAAAACATTGTTGATGTGGAATTTACCGCAAATATGGAAAGCGACTTGGATAAGGTTGAGGAAGGCAATGAGCAGTGGCGCAAGGTAGTCGGTGAGTTTTACGACCCGTTTGCAACCGATCTTAAAAAGGCGGAGGATGAAATGGGCAAGGTCACCGTAAAGGACGAGGAAACCGATATTCCCTGTGAGGTTTGCGGAAGAAATCTTGTAATAAAGAACGGGCGCTTTGGCAAGTTTTTGGCGTGCCCGGGCTATCCGGAGTGTAATTTTACAAAGGCCATTGTGGAGGAAACGGGCGTAAAATGCCCGAAGTGCAGTGAGATGATAATCGGCCGCTTCTCCAAAAAAGGCAAAAAATACTATCCGTGCAGCAATAGGGACTGCGACTTTATTCTGTGGGATAAACCAACGGGCAAGGTGTGCGAAAAGTGCGGCTCACTTATGATAACAAAAACTCTGCGCGGCGATACGGTGGAGCGATGCTCCAACCGCAGCTGTCCCAAGGAGGTATAATATGATTGTTGTCGGTGCCGGCCTTGCCGGCTGTGAGGCGGCATATCAGCTTGCAAAGCGCGGAATTAAGGTTAGACTTTACGATATGAAGCCCAACAAAAAAAGTCCGGCGCATAAAAGTGACGGCTTTGCGGAGTTGGTGTGCAGTAACTCGCTTAAGGGTAACGGTCTGGATAATGCTTGCGGTCTTCTTAAAGAGGAAATGCGACTTATGGACTCTGTTATAATAAAGTCGGCCGATGAGGTAAGCGTTCCGGCGGGCGGAGCGTTGGCCGTGGACAGGGAACGGTTTTCCGATACCGTTACAAGAAAAATCAAAGAAAATGAAAATATTGAATTTATATCGGAGGAAATAACCTCCGTTCCGGATGACGATGCCGTTATTATCGCGACCGGCCCCTTAACGGACGGGCCGCTTCTTAACGATATAACAAGAATTGCCGGCGGATCACTTTCCTTTTACGATGCGGCGGCACCCCTCATTGCGGCCGAGTCGGTTGATATGAATAGGGCGTATTTTAAAAGCAGGTACGACAAGGGAACGGCAGATTACATAAACTGTCCGATGACTAAGGAAGAGTACGAAGCTTTTTATGATGCGCTTGTATCAGCCGAATCGGCGCCTCTTCACGAGGATATAGAAAAGCCGAATGTTTTTGAAGGGTGCATGCCGGTGGAAATAATGGCAAAACGTGGGCGTGAAACCTTACTTTTCGGCCCCTTGAAGCCGGTGGGACTGGAGCATCCGGTAACAGGTGAGCATTATCATGCGGTTGTTCAGCTGAGGCGCGATAATAAAGAGGGCGCGGTTTATAATATGGTAGGCTTTCAGACAAACCTTAAGTTCGGCGAGCAGAAACGTGTTTTTTCCATGATAGGCGGACTTGAAAATGCGGAATTTCTTCGCTACGGCGTAATGCACAGAAACACTTTTTTGTGCGCTCCGGCCGTGCTTAATCCGGATTATTCGGTTAAGGGAAGGAATAAGCTTTTCTTTGCCGGACAGATTACCGGGGTTGAGGGATATGTGGAGTCGGCTCTTTCAGGGCTTATTGCCGGCATAAACGCCTATCTTGCCTTGAAGGGCGGGGAGC
>CAZITC010000137.1:0-4299 GCA_964542085.1 uncultured Ruminococcus sp.
ATGAATGAGAGGTTATTAAAATGGATTTTGAAAAGGCAAAAAAGCTTATACGTGACTATGCGTACAAAAATTATAAGGATATGACAAGACAGCCGGAGGGGATTATTAATCATCCTTTCATCGTGCCCGGCAGTCAGACCTATCACAATTGCCTGTGGGATTGGGACAGCTGGCTTACCAATATTGCAATTCGCCAAATAATAGCGGATACAGGCGAGGGCGCAGAGTATTATGAATACGAAAAAGGCTGCATTTTAAACTTTTTGGAACATACAGACGAGGGCGGCGGAATGCCCATTGTAATTCAGCCCCATGCATGTACACCGGACAGTAAGCACATTTATTCAACGAATATGCACAAGCCCTGCCTGGCTCAGCATCTTGCGTTCGTGCTTAAGGAAAACGGAAACGATGCTTCCTGGATGGCGGACAAGTTTGACCGGCTTGAAAAGTTTATTGCCGTTTACTTTAATAACTACAAGCACAAAACGGGGCTGTACTTCTGGCAGGACGATTTGGCAATCGGCGTGGATAACGACCCTTGCACATTCTACCGTCCCAAGAAAAGCTCTGCATCCATTTACTTAAATTGCCTTATGTATAAGGAGCTTGAGGCAATGGCTTATGTTTCGGAGGTTTTGGGCTTTGAAGAAATGAAGAAATTCTACGATGATGCCGCACTTGAGCTTAAAGCGGCAATAAGAACTCATTGCTACGATGAACGTGACGGCTTTTATTACAGTGCCGACTTAAATATATTGCCGGTTGATAAAAACTCTTCTCTGCACAGCGGTGACCCGAGAAGCTGGGATTGTCTTATTCAAAGAATTGACGTGTGGACAGGTATGCTGGCAATGTGGGCGGGAATTGCGACCGAGGAAGAGGCAAAAAGAATGGTACAGCATCTTACGGATGAGCGCACCTTCTGGGCTCCCTACGGAGTAAGAACGCTTTCTAAGCTGGAAAAAATGTATGCAATCAAGGCATCGGGAAATCCCTCGTGCTGGCTTGGTCCCGTTTGGGGAATATCGAACTACATGGTATTTTCCGCACTCGTGAAATATGGGTTTGACAAGGAAGCAACTGAGCTTGCTAACCGCACAATTGAGCTTTTCGGCAGTGATATTGAAGCTTGTGGCGAGCTTCATGAGTATTACAATCCGGATTCGGGCGAGCCGGTAATTAACCCGGGCTTCCAGAACTGGAATTTGCTTTCGCTTAATATGATTGCGTATCTTGAAAAAAGAGATAGAGTGAGCGAATTTTAATGAAGCTTTTAGAAAAGTTGCGTGACCTTGTGTTTCCGCCGCGCTGTTTGGCGTGCAAGCGGGTGATTGTGCGCCATACGGTTTTTTGCGGTGATTGCTTGGCGGAAATTCCGTTTGTATCGGGAAAATGCTGTGAATACTGCGGCATTGAAATGCATCCGGAGTTTCCGTCGCCTGTGTGCGCCCGTTGCCGAAATCTTAAGCCGCGGTTTGATAAAAACGTTCCGGTTATGGAGCACGTTGGCCTAGGTAGGCAATGCGTGCTTAATGTTAAATACGGCTCTAAGGGTGCAATATACGATGCGGCAATATTAATGGCCGGCAGACTTAAGGAGAAAAACATCATTCCGGACGTTGTGACCTTTGTTCCTGATTACGGCAGAAAAAGGCAGGTAACAGAGGGGCTGGCTTATTACATTGCAAAATATTTGGGCGCAAAGTCGGAAAAGCTTATAATTAAAACAAGGGTAACGGATAAGCAAAAGTCGCTTAGCTTTGCAAAAAGACTGTTAAATGTTCGCGGTGCATATAAAGCCGTTAAGTTGCCGGAGGGTGACAGCGTTTTAATAATTGACGATGTGTTTACCACCGGCGCAACTATGAATGAGTGCGCAAAAGCCATAAGAAAGGTATATAAGGGCAAAATTTACACCGCAACATTTACGATAAGGGATAGGGAATAGCTATGTTTGATATACATTCTCACTGTATTCCGGGAATTGATGACGGAGCAAAAAGCAAGGATGAAGCCCTTCTCATGCTTAGGGATGCATATGAAAAGGGCACAGTTACCGTTGCGGCTACGCCGCACGTTAAGCCTTATACCGAGGAGGACATAGAAAAAGCAGTCAGATTAAGAGAGCAATCGTTTTCGTTTCTTTCAGGTGAAGCTGGAATGCCTGAAATTATAAAGGGGTTTGAGGTTTATCTCGGCGCTGAAATAACTCAGCATGCCAATTTTCGCGATTTGTGCATTGAGGGAACGGACTGTATGTTGATTGAAATGCCGCTTAGACCCTGGGACAGCTTTGCGATAGAAAGGCTGGAGCTTATCAAAAACAGCAGTGTTACGCCTGTTTTGGCGCACGTGGAGCGTTACATTAAAATAGGAAAAAATAAAAGCCTACTTCTTAAAATGGAAAATGTTATTTATCAAATTAATGCAGAGGCCTTCTTTCACTTCGGCACGCGTCGGTTTGCAAATATGCTTATACGCTCCGGCCGCCGTGTTGTTATCGGAAGTGATATGCACGACCCCGTTAAGCGGAAAAGCCGCATGGCAGAGGCATATTCCAAGGTTAGAAAAAAAGGCGATGCTTTTGTTCGAGCATTTGAGGGCGAAGCGATAAAAGATAGATACATGTAAATTTATCTATATAAATAGAAATGTTGGTGAGCAGATGAAAAGAAAAGGATGGAAGTATTTTCTTAATAATTTTGATTGGCTTCTCTTTGCGGCCGCACTGGTTGCAAGCCTAATGGGGATTGCTCTTATTTACAGCGCATCGCTGGCGGGCGGAACAAGCGTGCATCAGGTTACAGTTCAGGCAGTGGCGCTTGTTGCCGGTATAGCGGCAATGACGATTTTGTGCTATGTGGATTATGATGTTATAGAAGCCCTCGGTTGGATAATAGGCGCCTTGGGACTTGGCGTTTTGATGCTTGTTTTGATTATCGGAACAGGCGGCGAGGAGGTTGGAACAAAGGGCTGGATAATTTTGGGCCCCGTCAGTATTCAGCCTTCGGAGCTGGCGAAAATTGCGTTTATTATTTCGCTGTCGGTGCACATTTCAAAGGTGCATGAAAAAATTAACGACAGAAAAAATCTGCTCCTTTTGTTGATTAATTTCGGCGTGTATGCTTTCTTGGTACTGTTACAGCCGGACTGGGGAACGGCAATGGTTTTTGCCTTTATTTTTATCGGAATGCTTTTTATGGCCGGCGTGAAAATCAGATACTTTGTGAGTGCTGTAATAGCCTTGGCCGTTTCGGCGCTTCCAATTTGGATGTTTGTTTTGGATAATTATCAAAAGGCACGCATAACTACGTTCTTAAATCCGGAGCTTTCGCCGTTGGATGATGGGTATCAGGTGCTTCAGTCTATGCTTGCAATCGGCTCCGGGAGGATAACAGGTAACGGATTTATGGCCGGCAATCAAACGCAAATGGGCTATTTGCCTCAGGCGAGAACGGACTTTATTTATGCCGTGGCCGGAGAGGAGGTTGGATTTATAGGAAGCGTTGTAATTTTGGCGCTGCTTGTTTTTATTGTTTTAAGGTGCTTTTACAATGCTGTAAGGGCGAAGGATGTTTTCGGAGTAATGCTGTGCGTGGGTGCCGGGTGCCTTTACCTTTTCCATACGGCGGAAAACATCGGAATGTGTATCAACCTTTTGCCGGTAACCGGTATTCCGCTTCCGTTTTTCTCGTCGGGCGGCTCAAATCTTTTGTCGTCCTATATGGCGCTGGGACTTGTGCTTAACGTCAGAATGAGAAGAAAGGTATACGGCCTGTGGAGTTAAACATTAAAATTGCCCCTAAAAATAATAAAATAACCGCCTTGTTTTAATCATAACGCTGTGTTATAATGAATTTATTAAAGATGAGTTTAATTTAGCTGTATCGTATGATACAATTTAGCTATGGAGCGAAGCGGAATAATTTAGCTTTACACTGAAAGTGCAAAATTTAGCTAAAAACAGTGGCGTCTAAATTCGTTGACAAAAATAATGGTGTTAGATATCAGGGTGTAATTTTTGATTATTCCGGACGAAACATCAATATATTCGGAATAAAGTTCATTGAAAATGCTATCAATAATTGATTATAATGTGAATGAAGCTTCGCATTAAAAAGATAGCATAAAACACCACCTTATTCTGTCAGAGCTGAATTTCAATGCAATAAATTTCATCTAAACCGTTTGGGGATTAGAGCATATATTAAGGAGGAGTAAAATGTTTTACAAAAAGAATGGGACGGAAAAGCTTTCTGAGGAGCTTTTTCAAAAGCCGACCGCAGAGTACAGGGC
>CAZITC010000138.1:0-4280 GCA_964542085.1 uncultured Ruminococcus sp.
GACTTGGAGCGAGGCGAATGACGAGCTTTTTATAAATAACGGTAAAATTGAAACCGTAACGAACAATAACGGCGGCATTAACGGCGGAATAACGAACGGCATGCCGGTAATATTCCGCACGGCCGTTAAACCGACCCCCTCAATTTCGCAAAAACAGCGTACCGTTGACTTTGAAAAAGCGCTTGAAGCAGAAATAGAAATAAAAGGGCGCCACGACTCGTGCATTGTTCACCGTGTTGCGGCAGTAACGGATTGCCTTGCCGCTTTTGTTGTGGCAGATGTGTTGGCCGCACGTTACGGTACGGATTATTTGGCAAAGGCGGGAAGATGAGTATGGAGTACGGATGCATAGGCGAAAAGTTAGGACACAGCTTTTCCAAGGAAATTCATGCAATTCTTGCCGATTATAACTATGAGCTTTGCGAAATTCCTTTGGATAAGCTTGACGAATTTATGAAGAAGGCGGAATTTAAGGCCATAAACGTTACAATTCCCTATAAAGAACGCGTAATGCCTTATTTGGATTACATTTGTCCGGAGGCGGAAAAAATCGGCGCGGTGAACACCGTGGTAAACCGTAAGGGAAGGCTTTTTGGCTATAATACCGATTACGCAGGAATGAAGGCACTGATTGAGCGCGCCGGCATTGAAATAAAAAACAAAAATGTGCTTATTTTGGGTACTGGCGGAACGAGCAAAACAGCCCTTGCGGTTGTAAACGATATGGGGGCTAAAAAGGCGGTAAAAGCATCGCGCACGGCAAGGGAAAGGAGCATAACCTACGATGAGGCCTATGCCACGGCAGATGCGGAGGTTATTATTAACACAACGCCTTTGGGTATGTATCCAAATACAGAAGCCGCGCCTATTGACTTAACGCGGTTTTTGCACCTTAGCGGAGTTGTTGATGCCGTGTATAACCCCCTGCGAACTGAGCTTGTTTCCTGTGCACGGGAAATGGGAGTTCCCGCCTCGGGCGGACTTTATATGCTTGTGGCACAGGCGGTTTATGCCTGTGAGCATTTTATAGGCGAGAAAAAAAGCGTTAGGGAGATAGAGAATGCCTATAAAAAAATTCTTGCCGAAAAGGAAAATATTGTTCTCATCGGAATGCCGGGCTCAGGAAAAACAACAATCGGAAAAATTCTTGCCGATAAGCTGTCGAGGCGCTTTATTGATTTGGATGAAGAAATAAAGGCAGAGGAAGGCATGGTGCCTTCGGAAATAATCAATAAATACGGGGAGGAAAAATTCAGAGCCATTGAAAAAAATGCGGCGAAAAAAGTCGCGAGCGTAACAGGTGCCGTCATCGCAACCGGAGGCGGAACGGTTATCGCCCCGGAAAACGTACGGGCACTTAAAAGGAACGGCAAAATAATTTTCATTAACCGCGATATAGAAAAAATAAAGCCGACAGCAAGCAGGCCGCTTTCAAGTGACCGTGAAAAGCTGAAAAAGCGGTTTGAGGAAAGGTTTGAAATTTACAAGGGTGCGGCGAACATAACAATTGTTCCGGGTGACCGGGCAGTTGAAAACGCCGATGCAATTATAAAGGAGATGGCTTATGAAAATACTTGTGATTAACGGCCCTAACATAAATATGCTGGGAATAAGGGAAAAAAGCATTTACGGAAACGAAAGCTACGAGGAGCTTTGCAGACTGATTGAGGAGCATGCAAAAAAAATTAATGCCGAGGTTAAGCTTTTTCAGTCAAATCACGAGGGGGCAATTGTGGATGAAATTCAGGCCGCATATAAAAAATATGACGGAATTGTTATAAATCCGGCGGCTTACACTCACACAAGCGTTGCAATTTTGGATGCGCTTTCCGCCGTTAAAATTCCGACGGTTGAGGTGCACATTTCGGACGTTTCCAAGCGTGAAGATTTCCGGCAAGTAAGCTTCGTGAGATATTACGCTGAAAAAACCATTATGGGCAAGGGATTTTTGGGCTATCTTGAGGCAATGGATTATCTTAAGGAGCGGGTAAAATGAAGGTTATTTTAAAAAGCAAGCCCTTAGCGGGCAAAATAAATGCTCCACCTTCAAAAAGTGCGGCGCACAGGGCAATAATTGCCGCAGCGCTTTCCTGTGGAAGCTCGCATATTGAAAATATTGCACTTTCCGAGGACATAAAAGCTACGGCCGAAGCTGTGAATAGGCTTTGTGCTGATGTAGAATTTTTGGATAACGGGCTTTTGATAACCGGAGGAAAAAGCAAGGCGTCGTCGGATATTTTTGCGAATGAAAGCGGAAGTACATTGAGGTTTTTAATTCCTCTTTGCCTGGATGGGCAGGAGCATTTAATTACCGGGGCAGAAAGGCTTTTCGCCCGTCCCTTGGATGTTTATGAAGATATTTTCAAAAAAGATGGTGTTGAATATCTTAAAGGCGAGAATTTCATTAAGCTTCGAGGGCGGCTAAAGGGCGGAGAATATGAGGTGCCGGGCGACATCAGCAGTCAGTTTATAACGGGTCTTTTGTTTGCCCTTCCTAAGGCAAAATGTGACAGCAAAATAACCGTTACAGGTGAATTTGAAAGCAAGAGTTATGTTCTTATGACTCTGGATACGTTAAAACGCTTCGGTATTGAAATAGATTTTTCGGAAAATGAATTTTTTATTTGCGGAAATCAAACATATAAGCCGGCGGATTTAACCGTGGAGGGTGACTGGTCAAATGCGGCGTTTTTTGAGGCGCTCCCGCTGTTTGACTCAAAGGTGGAGCTTACAGGTCTTTTGTCCGACTCGCTTCAGGGTGACAGGGTATGCGTTGACTATTTTGAAAAAATAATAGCGGGAAATGCAAAGCTTTCGCTTAAAAACTGCCCCGACCTTGCACCCATTTTATTTGTAGTCGCGGCGGAATACGGTGGGGCATATTTTTCCGATACAAAGCGCCTTCGCCTAAAGGAAAGCGACAGAGCACTTGCAATGGCAGAGGAGCTTGGTAAAATGGGGGTTAGCGTTAAGGTGGAAGAAAACTCCGTAACCGTCGGCGGCGGTCTTACGGCGCCTGAAAAGGTGCTTTGCTCCCACAATGACCACAGGATTGCAATGGCACTTTCGGTTGCCCTTACAAAATACGGCGGTGAAATTGAGGGAGCGGAGGCTTGCAAAAAAAGTATGCCGAACTTTTACGGTGAACTTGAAAAGCTTGGCGCGGAGGTGTACTATGAAGCTTGATAAAAACACAAAAATTCTTATTGTCGGACTGGGGCTTTTGGGTGGAACATATGCAAAGGCGCTTACCAAAAAGGGTTATAGTGTTTCGGCAATAACAAAGGATGAAAAGGATGTTTCCTATGCGTTGGACAACGGCCTGATTTCATACGGAACAACCGAAATTTCCGATGAGCTTATCGGAGAAAGCGAGCTTATCGTATTTGCGCTTTATCCCAAAACATTTCTTTCGTGGATAAAGGAATACGGAAATAAAATAAAGCCGGGAACGCTGGTGACAGATGTTACGGGAGTAAAGGGTAAGGTTGTGAAAAAGGTACAGCACATGCTTCCGGAAGGTGTGGAGTTTATTGCCGCACACCCCATGGCCGGCCGCGAATTAAGCGGTGTGGAATATGCGGACGAAACAATTTTTGAAGGCGCGAATTACATTGTTGTACCGACGGAGAAAAATTCTAAGGAGGCAATAAGCACCTGCAAAAGGCTTGGCGAAATATTGGGCTTTGCCACAATAAGCGAGCTTTCGATTGATGAGCATGATGAAATGATTGCTTACCTTTCACAGCTGACACACTGTATAGCGGTTTCCTTGATGTGCTCCAGCGAAAATCCGTACATCGGAAAATATACCGGCGATTCATTCAGAGATTTAACAAGAATAGCAAAGATAAATGAAGATATGTGGACAGAGCTTTTTATGATGAATAAAGAAAAGCTTTTGCACGAAATGAACATGTTCGTTATGCAGATAATGAAAATGGAAGATATGCTCACAACGGGAAACGTTGAGGACATGAAGGCAATGATGCGTTACGCAAAAAATAAGCGAATAAGCTTTGATAAAAATATGAGGTGATTGAAATGAGTATGAATTTTTTAAGAAAACTGCCTATTCCCATGGAGATTAAGGATGAATATCCTGTAACCAAGAAAATGGAAGAGGTAAAGCAAAAGCGCGATGCAGAGATAAAAAGGGTGTTTCAGGGCGAGTCGGACAAGTTTATTCTTGTAATCGGTCCTTGCTCTGCCGACGAAAAGGAGTCGGTAATGGATTATATTGAGCGCCTTAAAAACGTTCAGGATAAGGTAAGCGACAA
>CAZITC010000139.1:0-4276 GCA_964542085.1 uncultured Ruminococcus sp.
GTTTTGGGCTGTCCCGTTGCAATGTATTTGAAAAAGAAGAATTTACTTGAAATAATCAAAAAGGAAGGTAGATAAAATGAGCAGACTTTTCGGAACGGACGGCGTAAGGGGAATTGCAAATTCTCCCGAGCTGGATGCGCACATGGCCTACAGTTTGGGCCGCGCAGGCTCCTTTGTCCTTTCAAAAGAAAATAAGCATAAAAGTGTGATTTTGGTCGGTAAGGATACAAGGGCTTCGGGCGATATGCTGGAGGCTGCGCTCATTGCCGGCATATGCTCTACGGGAGCAAAGGCTGTGCGGCTTGGGGTTATTCCCACTCCGGCGGTTGCATATTTTGCAAGAACACTTAACGCCGATGCCGGAGTTGTAATATCGGCATCACACAACCCTTATGAATTTAACGGAATAAAGTTTTTCAACAACAAGGGCTATAAGCTGAGCGATGAAATAGAGGATGAAATTGAGGCTGTTATAAAGGGCGGAATGAAGGACGTGCCGGAGCCGACTGGTGACCAAATCGGTAGGGTTTCCGACCTTCCGGATGCGGCGGATAAATATATAAGCTTTGCGCTTACCGCATCTGAGGTTAAGCTTTCCGGCATGAAAATAGCGTTGGATACCGCCTGCGGCGCGGCAAGCCTTACAAGCCCGGAAGCCTTTAACAGGCTGGGAGCGGAGGTTTTGACAATTCACAACAGGCCGGACGGTATTAACATAAACGCAAATTGCGGCTCCACACACATGGAAAGCCTTTGTGCCTTTGTGAAGGAAAACGGCTGTGATTTAGGCCTTGCCTTTGACGGTGATGCTGACAGAATGCTTGCCGTGGACGAGGCCGGAAATGTAGTGGACGGCGATCAGATAATGGCAATTTGCGCGCTTTATTTGAAGAAGCACGGCCGCTTAAAGAAGAACGCCGTTGTTGCAACTGTCATGAGTAATCTGGGACTTAGCGTTTTCGGAAAGAATAATGAAATTGATGTACCGAAAACCAAGGTGGGTGACAGATACGTGCTTGAGGAAATGCTGGAAAAGGGATACTGCCTCGGAGGCGAGCAGTCCGGTCATATTATTATGCTGGATTACAACACAACCGGTGACGGCTTAATATCGGCAATAGTTTTGGCAACAATAATTAAGGAGTCGGGAAAGCCACTTTCCGAGCTTGCCAAGGTTATAAGAATACTTCCACAGGCATTGGTGAATGCTAAGCTTGACAATAAGGATAAAAAGAATGTTTATGAAACAGATGAGGAAATTGTTGCCCTTATAAAGGAAACGGAGGCGGCACTTGAAGGAAACGGAAGAGTGCTTATACGTCCTTCGGGAACGGAGCCGCTTGTCAGGGTTATGTTGGAGGGAGCGGACCAAAAAATGATTGACTCGTACTGTCACCGTATAGCGGAATTGATTGAAAGAAAGGCAAAATAATGGAAAGATACGAACGTCTTTTGACTCTTTCGGGTCAACCGATGCTAATAACCTCGGATGAAAACGTGTTTTATTTCAGTGGTTTTACCGGCGGAGACAGCTTTCTTTTGATTGCGGACGGGTTTTTAGGGCTTTTTACCGATACGCGCTACACACTTCAGGCTAAAAGGGAGGCACCGGAGTTTGAAATTTTTGATACCGATGCCGTCGGTAGCTTGAAAAGTGCGGTTAAAAGGCTTGGGATAACCCATGTCGGCATTGAAGAGGAACACATGACAATTGCACTTATGGCAAGATTTACCGACTTTTTGAAATTTGTGCCGGCCGGAAAATTTATAAGGGAGCTTCGAATGGTGAAGGATAAAGCCGAGCTTGAAAAAATTCGGCTTTCGCAAAAGCTTTCCGAGGCCGCCTTTACGCATTTTGTGAACAATGCACATGTCGGGATGACGGAGCTTTCCGCCGCGTGCCTGATTGAAGGCTATATGCGTGAAAACGGAGCGAAGAAAACCTCGTTTGATACGATTGTTGCCTCCGGCCCCTTCGGTGCAATGCCGCACGCGGTTGCTCAAAACCGTAAAATTGAGGCGGGAACGCTTGCAGTGTGCGACTTTGGCTGTGTGCTGGACGGCTATATGTCAGATATGACAAGAACGGTTGCCTTCGGGCAAATATCCGATTACGAAAGGGAGGTTTACGAGGTTGTGAAAAAGGCGCAGTGCGCCGCCGAGAGCGCTGTTTGCGAGGGCGTTACCGGTGCCTTTGTGGACAGGGCGGCACGCAGTGTGATTGAAGAAGCGGGCTACGGCAAATTTTTCACTCACTCAACGGGGCACGGAGTCGGCCTTCAAATTCACGAAGGGCCTTCAGCCGCGCGAAGCACCGACACGGTGCTTAAGGAGGGTATGACACTTACCGTTGAGCCGGGAATTTATATTCCCGAGCGCTTCGGCATTAGGATTGAAAATCTTACCGCGGTGCAAAAAAACGGGTGCGAAGTGTTAAATTCTGTCACAAAAGAGCTTATAACGGTATAGTTTTTACTTAATAATTGGGAAAATTTAAAAAAACACTTGAAATTTGCATGAGTTTATTATACAATATAAAAGAGTTATAAAGAAAGGATGATAACCAATGATATCAGCAGGAGAATTTAGGAACGGCGTTACCTTTGAAATGGACGGTAACGTATACCGCATAATAGAGTTCCAGCACGTAAAGCCCGGAAAGGGTGCAGCATTTGTGCGCACAAAAATTAAAAACGTAATTTCCGGCGGTGTGGTTGAAAAAACCTTCAACCCCACAGAAAAATTTGAAAAGGCACACATTGAAAGAAAGGAAATGCAGTACCTTTATTCCGACGGGGATCTTTTCTATTTCATGGATCCCGAAACCTATGAGCAGGAGCCCTTGGGTCAGGACACCTTGGGTGATGCTTTGAAGTTTGTTAAGGAAAATGACACTGTAACAATTCTTTCCTACAAGGGAAGCGTTTTCGCAGTTGAGCCTCAGAACTTCGTGACACTTGAAATCACCGCAACCGAGCCCGGCTTTAAGGGTGATACAACCACAAACGTAATGAAGCCCGCAACCGTTGAAACAGGTGCGGAGGTTGCTGTTCCGCTCTTTATCGAAATCGGAGATAAGATTAGAGTTGACACAAGAACAGGCGAATACATGGAAAGAGCATAATTTGCTCTTTTTGTGAAATAATACTTACCGATAGGAGGAAAGAGTATGAGTTATTTAACAGAAAAGGCGCAGTATTTGAAGGGCCTTGCCGATGGAATGAACCTTGATAAGGATACTAACGAGGGAAAGCTTTTCTCGGCAATTCTTGAAATGCTTGAGGATACTGCACTTGCAATGGAAGAAATCGTGGATATTCAGGACGAAATGCAGGAGCAACTTAATGAGGTTGATGAAGACCTTGCTGATGTTGAGGATGAAATCTACGGTGAGGATGACGATGATGACGATATATATGACTGTGATGATGAGGGCATTTTTATGACCTGCCCCAAGTGCGGTGACGATATATATGTGGAGTTTGACGCTATAAGCGATGATTGCACCGTTCAGTGTCCTAACTGCGGTGAGGAAATTGAAATTGAATGTGATTGCAATTGCGCTGAGTGCGATAACTGCGAGGAGTAAAAAAATTGGTGAGCACGTCTGCAAACAAGCGCGGACGTGCTCTTTTTTTTTGAGGGATTTTATGAATATACAGATATTTGGAAAGGCCAAGTGCTTTGATACGAAAAAGGCGGAGCGCTATTTTAAGGAGCGCCGAATAAAGTATCAGTCGGTAGATCTTTTACGTTATTCAATGAGCAACGGTGAATACAGCTCTGTCAAAAAGGCAATAGGCGGCATGGATGCGCTGATTGATAAGGAGTCCAAAGCATATAAGGAGCTTTATATTGAATACAAAAGGCCTGAGGACGTGGAGGCAGAAATATTGGAGCATCCGGAGCTTTTTAAAACCCCCATTGTTAGAAACGGTAAGCAAGCGACGGTGGGCTATGCTCCCGAGGTTTGGAAAACTTGGGAATAGGAAGGAGACGTTTTTTTGTGGAAAAATTTGATTTGATTGACAAAAGTTTTCCGCATATTTTGCACGGCGGAGACTATAATCCCGATCAGTGGATAGAGAGCAAAGAAATATGGGACGAGGATATGCGCCTTATGAAAAAAGCGCATTGTAACGAAATGACAGTTGGCATTTTTTCCTGGGCGGAAATTGAGCGTGAGGAAGGCGTTTTCGATTTTTCCTGGATGGATGAAATAATCGAAAAGGTTTATTCATCTGGAGGAAGGGTAATTTTGGCAACCCCCTCCGGA
>CAZITC010000140.1:0-4247 GCA_964542085.1 uncultured Ruminococcus sp.
AACGTATCCCTTAAGACACCGCTTGTTAAGTTTAAAAAGGGTGAAGAGCCGAGAATTTCATTGAATATTCCCATGACCTCGGCCATCATGCAGTCCGTATCCAATGATACGTTGGCGGTTGCCCTTGCCAAGGAGGGCGGAATTTCCTTTATTTACGGTTCGCAGTCCGTTGAGTCTGAGGCGGAGATGGTAAGACGAGTTAAAAACCACAAAGCCGGCTTTGTGGTAAGTGATTCCAACCTTAAGCCGGATGCTTCCATGGCGGATGTTATTGAGCTTAAAAACAAAACCGGTCATTCCACGGTTGCGGTAACCGATGACGGAACGGCAACGGGTAAGCTTTTGGGTATTGTTACAAGCCGTGATTACAGGGTAAGCCGTATGGCACCGGAAACAAAGGTTTCAAGCTTTATGACACCGTTTGAACATTTGGTTTATGCAAAAAACGGTATAAGCTTAAAGGAAGCGAACGACATAATTTGGGACAACAAGGTAAACTCACTTCCCATAATTGACGATGACGGAAACTTGGTCTGCATGGTGTTCAGAAAGGACTATGATTTCCATAAGAGCAACCCGAATGAGCTTTTGGACAAGCATAAAAGGCTTATGGTCGGTGCCGGAATAAACACAAGGGATTATGCGGAGCGAGTGCCCGCACTTGTGGAAGCAGGAGCGGATGTGCTTTGCATTGACTCCTCGGAGGGCTATTCCGAATGGCAGAAGCAGACAATTGATTTTATAAGAGAGAAATACGGCAATGAGGTAATGGTTGGCGCCGGCAATGTTATTGACCGTGACGGCTTTATGTACCTGGCAGAATGCGGAGCGGACTTTATCAAGGTCGGAATAGGCGGCGGCTCCATTTGCATTACAAGAGAGCAGAAGGGTATCGGTCGCGGCCAGGCCTCAGCGGTGATTGAGGTTGCTAAGGCGAGGGATGAATATTTTGAAAAAACCGGCGTTTATATTCCCATTTGTTCGGACGGCGGTATTGTTCACGATTATCATATTACGCTTGCGCTTGCAATGGGCTCTGATTTTGTGATGATGGGAAGATACTTCTCCGGATTTGATGAGAGTCCCACAAACAAAATTTCCATTAACGGAAGCTTTGTGAAAGAATATTGGGGTGAAGGCTCCAACCGCGCAAGAAACTGGCAGCGTTATGACCTGGGCGGCGACAAGAAGCTTTCATTTGAGGAGGGCGTTGATTCATACGTTCCGTACGCAGGACCGCTTAAGGACAACGTAACAAAAACCCTTTCAAAGGTACGCTCCACCATGTGCAACTGCGGTGCGCTGGATATTCCCACACTTCAGCGGGATGCAAAGCTTACCCTGGTATCGGCAACAAGCATTATTGAGGGCGGCGCTCACGATGTAATGCTTAAGGACTCGTCAAGAGCACAAAGATAAACAAAATGAGTTCGGCTGTGGCTTTGTGTCGGCCGGGCTCATTTTTTCTTTAATTTATATACATATACTTGACAAAACACGGAAAAAAGAATAAAATTAATTAGATAAGTCATGAAAGAAGTGATATAAGTGATTAAAAGGCCAAAGGGAACATTGGATATTTTGCCGGAGGAAATTGCCGGCTGGAAATATATAAGAGGAAAGTTTGCGGATGTGTGTGAGCGTTTCGGCTACAAGGAAATTTGCACACCCGTATTTGAATATACCGAGCTTTTTGCACGCGGTGTGGGTGATACAACGGATGTTGTTCAAAAGGAAATGTACACCTTCAGCGATAAGGGTGATAGAAGCATAACCCTTCGTCCGGAGGGTACCGCCGGCGCGGCAAGGGCTTATTTGGAAAACGGAATTTATGCAAAAAGCCCCATAACCAAGCTTTTTTATGATATTTCGTGCTACCGTCACGAAAAGCCGCAGGCGGGAAGACTTAGAGAATTTCACCAGCTTGGGTTGGAGGCTTACGGTGCTGAGGGCCCCGGAATTGATGCGGAAATTATTTCGCTTGCCGCCCTGTTCTTAAATGAGCTTTCCGTAAAAAACATAACAATAAACATTAACTCTATAGGTTGTCCGGTTTGCAGAAAGAAATATAACGAGGTGTTAAGGGAGTATTTATTGGCCTATGAAGCGGAGCTTTGTGACACCTGTAAGGGTCGCCTGGTTAAAAATCCGTTAAGGGTTTTGGACTGCAAAAGTCCCATATGCTCTGAAATTGCAAAGGGCGCGCCCAAACTTATTGATTATATTTGTGAGGAGTGCAGTGAGCATTTTGAGGGCGTTAAGTCCTCGCTTGAGCGCCTGGGTATTGAGTATAATATTGATACCGCAATCGTCAGGGGCTTGGATTATTATACAAAAACGGTTTTCGAAATTAAAACCGAGCTTGATATAGGGGCGCAGAAAACCATTTGCGGCGGCGGAAGGTACGACGGGCTGATTGAAACCATCGGCGGCACGCCTACTCCCGGGATCGGCTTTGCTATGGGAATTGAAAGACTTTTAATTGTGATGGAGGCGGAAAAGGCTTACCTTCCGAAGGCTGATGCAACAAGGCTTTTCATCGGTCATATCGGGGCGGAGGCAGAACACTATGCCGAGCTTTGTGCCTACAAATTACGGCAAAAGGGTATAAGTGTTGAAACTGAGCTTTTGGGGCGCAGTGTTAAGGCGCAGATGAAATATGCCGACAAGATAAACGCGGCATACTCAGTAATCATCGGCGATAATGAAATAGCCGAGGGCAGAGTTAATCTTAAAAACATGGCAACGGGTGAGTCAAAAACCGTGAATATTGACGAAATTGATAAGGAGATTGTGTAATATGGAATTAATGGGCAATATGAAAAGAAGCTGTTATTGCGCGGAGCTTGGCTCAAGCGATATCGGCAAAGAGGTTACTGTTATGGGGTGGGCCGGAAAAATAAGAAATTTAGGCTCCTTGGTGTTTATTGACCTTCGGGACAGAAGCGGAATCGTTCAGCTTTTTGCTGATGAAACAAATAAGGAAATTTCCGAAAAGGCCGCATCTGTGAAGCTTGAATATGTGCTTGCGGCAAAGGGTATTGTTCAAAAGCGCGGCGGTGCCGTAAATACCAATATACCTACAGGTGAAATTGAAATTAAGCTTACTGAGCTTAAAATTTTAAGCAAGGCAGACACCACTCCCTTCGTTGTGGAGGATGATGTTAAGGCAAAGGATGAGCTTCGCTTAAAGTACCGCTATTTGGATTTAAGGCGTCCCTTTATGCAAAAACAGCTTATTGACCGCCACAAGATTACGCGCATTGCTCGTGAGTATTATGATGAACAGGGCTTTATTGAAATTGAAACGCCCTACCTTATAAAAAGCACGCCCGAGGGCGCAAGGGATTATCTTGTTCCCAGCCGTGTTCATAAGGGAAGCTTTTATGCGCTTCCTCAGTCGCCACAGCTTTACAAGCAGCTTTTAATGCTTTCGGGCATGGATAAATATATGCAGATTGTTCGCTGCTTCAGGGATGAGGATTTAAGAGCGGACAGACAGCCTGAATTTACACAGCTTGACCTTGAAATGTCCTTTGTATCCGAGGATGATGTTATGACGGTGAACGAGGGCTTCATTAAAAAGGTTATGAAGGAGCATAAGGGTGTTGATGTTGAAACTCCCTTTAAGAGAATGACCTGGAAGGAAGCTATGGAGCGTTTCGGCTCGGACAAGCCGGATACCCGCTTCGGAATGGAGCTTAGTGATATATCCGACTGCGTGGCAGATATGGATTTTGTTGTGTTCAAAAGCGCAATTGAAGCAGGCGGAAGCGTAAGAGCAATAAGCTCGGAGGGTCACTCCTTCAGCCGTAAGGAAATTGACGCATTGACCGAGTTTGTTAAAACCTACAAGGCGAAGGGTCTTGTATATATAAGCTTCAACGAGGATGGCGTTAAAAGCTCTGCCTCAAAGTTCCTGACGGATGAGGTACTGGATAAAATTAAGGCAAAAACCGGTGCGAAAACCGGCGATACATTATTCATCGTTGCGGATAAAAATAAGGTGGTATTCGACGCCTTGGGTGCCCTTCGCTGTGAGCTTGCAAAAAGGCTTGGCCTTTTGGATAAGGAGCAGTTTAATTTCCTTTGGGTTACCGAATTCCCGCTTCTTGAGTGGAGCGAGGAGGATGAGCGCTTCTATGCAATGCACCATCCCTTTACCGCTCCCATGGACGAGGATATTGAGTTTATGGAAAGTGACCCGGGCAGGGTAAGAGCGAAAGCTTACGATATTGTGCTAAACC
>CAZITC010000141.1:0-4244 GCA_964542085.1 uncultured Ruminococcus sp.
GACTATGACGGGGCACAAAATCTTTTACAGGAGCACGCGGCCGATTTTGATGAGTTTCCGGCTCTTGCCGAGGCAAAGGAGCGTTATGCGGCCGAAAAGGCAGGTCTTGTTCCCTTTGACGATATAAAAAGCGTAACCCATGTGTTTTTCCACACGCTGATTGTCGACCCCGCGCTGGCCTTTGACGGCGACTATAAAGAGGCCGGATATAACCAATATATGACGACGGTTGACGAATTTAACGCCATATTAGAGGAAATGTACAGCCGCGGCTACATTCTTGTAAGCCTGCACGACCTGGCCGAGATGGCCGAGGGGGAGGACGGCACGGTGCGTATGACACTGAAAACGCTTTATCTTCCGGAGGGAAAAATTCCCTTTGTAATGTCCCAGGACGATGTGTGCTATTACTCCTACATGACCGGGGACGGGTTTGCAACCCGACTTGCGGTGGGTGATGATGGCAAGGTAACCTGTGAGTACAAAAATACCGACGGCAGTGTAACAACCGGCGACTATGACCTGGTGCCGCTTTTGGATCGCTTTATTGAAAAGCACCCGGATTTTTCGTACCGCGGTGCGAAGGCCGTTTTGGCGCTGACCGGCTACGACGGGGTTTTGGGGTACAGAACATCACCCTCCGGCGAAGGCTACAGTGAGGATGAAATTGAAAAGGCGAAGGCCGTTGCCGAGGCGCTTATTGCGGACTGATATGAGTTTGCCAGCCACAGCTGGGGTCATTTGCGCTACGGCGATATTGAATTTGAGCGCTTTGCCCGCGATGCGGAAAAGTGGAATACGGAGGTTGTGCCCATAGTAGGAGAAACCGATATTATGATTTATGCCAACGGCTTTGATATTGCGGGAATTGAGGCTTATTCCGGAGAAAGATATAACCTTCTTAAAAGCTACGGCTTTGACTATTTCTGCAACGTGGATGCTCATCAAAGCTGGGTACAGCTGGGCGAAGGATATTTTCGCCAGGGTCGCAGAAATTTGGACGGATACCGAATGTACCACAATCCGGAGATGCTGGCCGACCTTTTTGATGCGAACAAGGTTTTTGACAGGTCGCGTCCCGTTCCTGTCCCCGAAATTTAGGCGATTTGGTTATTTAATGTAAAACAACGGCATTTTGCCGCTGTTTTTTTGTTTTTTTGACATTTGAAAATGTATGTGCTTTATTATATAATTAAAATGATAGGGGGCTTTTTTATGAAATCACAGCTTAAGGGAAATTTAATGCTTCTTCTTACCGCAATGATTTGGGGTGTTGCATTTGTTGCGCAAAGCACGGGAATGGAGCACGTGGGGGCATTTACCTTTCTTTCGTTACGTTCATTTATTGCATCGGCGGTGCTTGTTCCGGTTATTTGTGCATTTTCGCGCGGTAACCGGGGAAAAAGGACGGAGTACAGTAAAAAAACGCTCATTCTGGGCGGTATTGCCTGCGGTGGTGCACTTTGTGCCGCTTCGGCATTTCAGCAACTCGGCATTGCATATGATGCTTCGGCCGGGGATGCAGGCTTTATAACTGCGCTTTATATTTTAATTGTGCCGATAATAAGGCTTTTTTTCGGCAAAAGAACCGGAATAAAAACATGGCTTGCCGTTGCGATTGCTCTTTTTGGATTTTACCTTCTGACGGAAAAATTCGGCGGCTTCACATTCGGATGTCTGCTTGTATTAATCAGCGCCGTGCTTTTTGCTGTGCACATTTTGGTGGTGGACTATTTCGCGACCCGTGCCGACGGAATAAAGCTTTCGTGCCTTCAGTTTTTGGTAACAGGGATAATTTCCGGAGTGTTTATGCTTATATTGGAAAAGCCTGACCTGGCGGATATTTGGAGCGGACGCTTGCCTATTTTATATGCCGGCGTTTTAAGCTCCGGTGTGGGTTATACATTGCAGGTTATCGCTCAAAAATACACCAAACCGACTCAGGCATCCATGATAATGAGCTTGGAATCGGTGTTCGCCCTTATTGCCGGAATGATTTTACAGCCGGAGTCCAACCCGGTAAAGCTTGTTAAAATTGCCGGCTGTGTGCTTATTTTCGGGGCCATTGTTATCACCGAGCTTCCGGAAAGGCAGGCAAAAAATGATTGATACGGTTTTGTGGGATGTTGACGGAACGCTTATGGACTTTAAAAGGTCGGAGCGTGAGGCGCTCAAAAAAGCCCTGTCGGAGCATGGGCACACGCCGACGGAGGATGAAATTTTACTTTATTCCAAAATAAACGACTCGTGCTGGAAGCGCTACGAAAAGGGCGAAATGAGCTATGACGATGTTTTTACCGCGCGCTTTAGGTTTTTTTTTGACGAAATAGGCTTCGGCGCGGATATTGAAAGCGTTAATGCGGTCTACCGCACCGGACTCGGCGAAATTTATTTTTTGCGTGAAGGTGCGCTGGAGCTTTGCCAAGGCTTGAAGGGTAGGGTTAGGCAGTACATTGTAACAAACGGCTTTGCCGAAACGCAGATTAAAAAGGTCACAAATTCCGGCCTTATTAATGCGGTGGACGGAATATTTGTTTCCGGTCTTATCGGCTGTCCGAAGCCGGAAAAGCTGTTTTTCGACCGTTGCTTTGAAAAAATCGGCATGGTAGACAGGGATAAAACAATCATCATTGGCGATTCCTTAACAAGCGATATGCAGGGCGGCATTAATGCCGGCATACACACCTGCTGGTACAATCCGGACGGGGAGGAAAATAAGGGCGTGAAAACGGATTTTGAAATAACCGACCTTTCAAAGGTGCCGGATATTATATTTGAATAAATTAAAGGCAATGCGGTTTTGATATGCACCCCAAAAGTTAGACGCTTTTGGGGTGCATATCATTTAGCTTTGCATTGCCTTTAATTTATTCAGTGCCTCAATTATTTTTTTCGGCTCGGTAAGAGTGAAAAGTTCCGCACGGATTTTTGCGGCACCGGGAATACTTTTCAAGTACCAGGCAAGGTGCTTTCGCGATTCCAAAACTCCGCGCCTTTCACCGTGCATTTCAACGGCGCGAATAAGTTGACGGGCCGCTGTGTCAATTCTATCCTCCTCAGTGGGAAGGTGATATGTGCCGGTTACCTTATATTCTTGGATTTCGCGGAAAATAAATGGGTTTCCAAGGGCGCCGCGTCCAACCATTACCGCATCACAGCCGGTTTTTTTAATCATGGCCTCGGCATCTTCCGGGGTGAAAATGTCGCCGTTTCCCACGACGGGAATTAAAACAGATTTTTTAACCTCGGCAATTGCTTCAAGGTCGGCCCTGCCGCTGTACAGCTGAGCCTTCGTCCTTCCGTGAACATAAAGCCTGTCGGCGCCGGCGGCCTCCATTGTGCGCGCAAACTCCGCCGCGGTGTTTTCTGTAATCCCTTTTCTGAATTTTACAGAAACGGGAACGGATACGGCCTTTTTCATTGCACTTATAATTTCCGCGGCAAGCGCCGGGCTTGCCATAAGTGCACTGCCGTCCCCGTTGTTTGAAATCTTCGGCATGGGACAGCCCATGTTTACGTTTATTTCACAAGCGTAGGGCGCAACCTTTTTCGCGCCCTCGGCCATAATCTCGGGGTCATGTCCGAAAATCTGAACAATGATTTTACCCTCGGAGCTGTGGGGCAAAAGCTCAGCCGTTTTTTTATCGTTATAGTGAAGAGCCTTTGCGCTTATCATTTCGGTAAACGGAATGAAGGGGCCGAAGTCGGCGCATATTTTTCTGTATACCAGGTCGGTTACGCCGGCCATCGGCGCAAGATAAACATTATAATTCAAGCTTTAAATCTCCCCGCTTTATTATGCCGGCCTTTCGCATAAGCTCAGAAACGGCAAGTGAAACAGCCGCCGGCAGAACAAAGTACATAATAAGTATTTCAAGAAGAACAATAACGGTTGATGTGCCGGCCGCAGTCATTGTTATGTATGTGTTAATGGGGCCTACAAGACCGGCTGTACCCATGCCGGAGCCGATAGGGTTGCTAATCATGCCCAATTCGGTTGAAATTGGCGCCAAAACGGCACTTGCAACAATTGCCGGAAGCCAAATAACGGGCTTTCGCACAATGTTGGGCATTTGAAGCATGCTTGTTCCGAGCCCCTGTGCAATAAGGCCACCGAGCTTGTTTTCGCGGTAGCTTATAACGGCAAAGCCAATCATGTTTGCACAGCAACCGATTGTGGCGGCGCCGGCGGCAAGACCGGAAAGTCCCATTGAAATTCCGATTGCCGCAGAGCTTATGGGAAG
>CAZITC010000142.1:0-4230 GCA_964542085.1 uncultured Ruminococcus sp.
AACCTATGACCCTCTGCTTGTAAGGCAGATGCTCTCCCAGCTGAGCTAAACTCCCACGACCAGATTATTATATCACATAAATGCGGATTAGTCAAGCTTTATTTTTACGCCTTTTTTCTGCCTCGGCCCATTCCGTTTTTTCTTCATCGGTTTTTAAAATGAGCCCGGGAACAGGGGTCGGCCTGTCGTTTTCGTCCAGCGCAACCATAACAAGATAGGCGGTGTTGATGAGTGTGCGCTCACCGGAAAGCGACTCAATATAGGTGTTGACGCAAACCTCCATGGAGGTGCGCCCGACATAGGTGATATGGCCGTTTAACACAAGGGTGTTATTAACCCGTGCCGCCTGGCGAAATTCCAGCCGGTCAACCAGCACGGTGGTAACGTTTTTTTCGGAATGACGACGTGCAACCACGGCCGCCACAACGTCAATCCACTGCATAAGCTGACCGCCGAAAAGCCGGCCGAAGCCGTTCATGTTGGACTGATTTAAAATTTGCACCTGCTCGGTACGTGATTCGGAAACTTCTTTTTTTATCATAAATTTCTCCTTATGACTGCATTGTTAGTATGTGAATTTTTATAAAAAATACACGCCTCCCGTTTTAAAGGGAGGCGAAAAGTCGGCTTTTAATTAACTGCCGCTTTTAATTTTGAATTTTAATTTACCGATTACGTTTTCAAAGGGCACACAGCCGATAACGCGGCTGTCCGACGAATGATTTCTGTTATCGCCCATAACCCAAAGGTAGCCCTCGGGAACGGTAACAACGGTATCGGTATAAGCAGGAAATTCGTCCGGGTTGATGTAATCCTCATCCAGAGCCTGACCGTTGACGTAAACAACGCCGTCACTGCTTAAAAGAATTTCATCGCCGGGAAGGCCGATAACGCGCTTTACCCAATAAATATCATCTGCCGAGTGGCTTACAAAAGTGGTAAGTGCATTGTATTTTATAATGTCGGCAAAATCGTCACCCAGCGAGCGAACGCGTTCAGTTCTGCTGTCAATCACCACAATATCGCCGGCATCGGGATGCGAGCCGGTAATATTTGAAACCTTGGATATAATATAAAGGTCACCGTTTCTCAGCGTGGGCACCATGGATGAGCCCTGAACGCGTGTTATTTGAAAAACAAAAACGTTAAGAAGTGAGGCAATGATAAATGCAACGGCGATATAAAAAAGCCAGCTGCCAATTTCTTTTAAAGCTTTCAATTGAACAATCCTCTTTCATAAAAGTAATTACATTTATTATATTACAGAGCCGGCAAATAGTCAATAAGAAATAAGTAATTTTTTGTCTTTAAATTTTATTTTCGCTCTGCCACGAAACGACAAAAAAATCAAGTGGACAGGTGTATAATTCAGTCATGGTTTTATATATTGATGTGTTCTTTTTGTATAATTTTGTGTGCGATTTTTTAATCATTTTCTCAGCCGGTCGCTTTGCCGGGGCAAGGCCTTCGGTTAAGCGTTACTGCCTGGGATCGGCCGTGGGCGCCGCTTATGCCTGCCTTGCCGCTGTTTTCGGCGGCGCGTTTTATTCGGCTTTGCCCTGTGGTGCGGCCGTTATGCTGATTTCATTTGTCGCCTACAGAGCGCGAACGCCGAGACGCTTTATAAAGGATTGTATTCTTTTTATGCTGTGCTCAGCCGCCGGAGGAGGAGTGGCGTTTGCGCTGTCCCTCGGCGGTGCGGTTGTAAGAAGCGTGCTTTCGCTTATTATTTGCGCAGTCATGGCCGTTATTTCAGCATCGGGCGTTATTACGGGAAAGAGAAAATACATTAAAATTATTGTTAAAAAGGATGGCGCGCATTATTGTCTTAATGCGATGGCCGACAGCGGCCTAACCTGTTTGGACAGCTTAAGCGGACTGCCGGTTTTGGTGGCGGAAAACATTTTTCCGGCATACATAAAGGAGAATGCGCGCACGGTATATGCAAAAACCGCGGCCGGAGTGGGAAAGCTTGCCGTATTTTTGCCGGATGAGATAATATTTACTTCTGACGGCACGGTTTACTCATCCCGCTGTGCGGCAATCGGAATAACAGATGAAAGGCTGTCGGGGGACGGCCGCTTTAATGCATTGGTTGGAGGTGCTTTTTTTGAAAGGGTTGAAGGAAAAAATAAAATTAATATTGAAGGCGTTGACTTCCGGTGGAGAAATTTATTACATAGGAGGGGCGGAGCCGCTTCCGCCGCCTCTGACAAAGGAAGAGGAGGAAATGATGCTGAAAAACTTTTCGGACGGAGATGAAGGGGCTAAAAGGGAGCTTATTGAAAGAAACCTAAGGCTGGTGGTTTATATTGCCCATCGGTTTGATAACACCGGGGTGGGAGCGGAGGATTTGATTTCCATCGGTACAATTGGGCTGATTAAGGCAATAAACACTTTTAAGACGGACAAAAATATTAAGTTGGCAACGTACGCTTCGCGGTGTATCGAAAATGAAATTTTAATGTACCTTAGAAAAAGCAGTAATCAGCGTGCAGAAATTTCGTTAGACGAGCCGCTTAACACGGATTGGGACGGAAACGAACTGCTTTTGTCCGAGCTTTTGGGAACGGAGGACGATGTTGTAAATCGCTCAATTGAAAATGAAACGGAAAAGCAAATTTTGGCCTCAGCCGTTTCCGGACTGGAAAAAAGGGAAAGAACAATTATGAATTTGCGCTTCGGCCTCGGCGGTCGTGAGGAGCTTACACAAAAGGAGGTGGCAGACCTACTGGGCATTTCGCAAAGCTATATTTCGCGATTGGAGAAGAGAATACTGGCTAAGCTGAAAAAGGACATTGTAAAATTAAGCTGAAGGAGTGTTTTTTATGTATCTTAGCAAGGTGGAAATATGCGGCGTCAACACATCAAAGCTTCCGGTTTTGTCGGCCAAGGAGAAGTCGGAGCTTCTGGAAAAAATAAAAAAGGGTGACCTTTCGGCGCGCGAAAAATTCGTCAACGGAAATTTAAGGCTGGTCTTAAGCATTATTCAAAGGTTTGCCGGTCGCGCCGCCTCTCCGGACGATTTGTTCCAGGTGGGCTGTATCGGTCTTATCAAGGCAATTGATAATTTTGACCTGTCCCAAAACGTGCAGTTTAGTACGTACGCGGTGCCGATGAATGTGCAAAGGTGAAAAAAATATTTAAAAAAATACTTGACAACTGAGGAAATATATGCTATATTATCAATAACGATAACGATTATCATTATTGAGGTATAAAACAATGTTGAAAAAAAGCGCAAAAAGGGAACGCATTTTGCAGGTCATTCGCGGAACGAAAACACACCCGACGGCGGAATGGGTTTACTTAAAACTTAAAGAGGAAATGCCGGAGCTGAGCCTTGGTACGGTTTACCGGAATTTGGAGCAGCTTACCGAAAGCGGCGAGCTTTTAAAGCTTCCGGGTGATACGGCAAGGTATGACGGTAACACAATGGCACATCATCACTTAACCTGTGAAATGTGCAAGCGTGTTTTCGATTTGCCTATTCCTTTTGATAAAAGCCTTGCATCTTCATTGGCGAAAGATACTGATTTTGTGATAAAAAGTTATACGATTGATTTTCGCGGAATTTGCCCCGAGTGTCAGGAATAAATTCCGAAAAAAGAGAAATAATAATAAAAATGAAAGAAAGAGGTATTGTTATGAAAAAGTTTGTTTGTCCTGTTTGCGGTTATGTTCACGAGGGAGAGTCTGCTCCCGAAAAATGTCCTCAGTGCGGTGTTTCCGGCTCCAAGTTTAAGGTAGTTGAGGAAAGCGAAAAGACCTGGGCTGCCGAGCACGTTGTAGGCGTTGCGAAGGATGTTGACCCCAAAATCAAGGAAGGACTTGAGGCTAACTTTACAGGTGAGTGCACCGAGGTTGGTATGTATCTTGCAATGGCAAGAGTTGCATTCAGAGAGGGCTATCCCGAAATCGGTATGTACTGGGAGAAGGCTGCTTACGAAGAGGCTGAGCATGCCGCTAAATTTGCAGAGCTTTTGGGTGACGTTGTAACCGACTCCACAAAGAAAAATCTTGAAATGAGAGTTATGGCAGAAAACGGCGCAACAGACGGAAAGACTGAGCTTGCAAAGCTTGCTAAGGAACAAGGTCTTGACGCTATTCACGACACCGTTCACGAAATGGCGCGCGACGAAGCTCGACACGGCAAAGCATTTGAAGGTCTGTTAAAGAGATACTTTGGCTAATAAATAGCCTTAAATACTGACTTTTTACGAGAGGGAA
>CAZITC010000143.1:0-4204 GCA_964542085.1 uncultured Ruminococcus sp.
GCTATGCCTTAACTGACCCTTATCCCTTAGATTGGCTGGATAGTGTAAACGAGGCCTATGAGTCGGCCTCAAGCCAAAACGAGCCCTTTTCCGATTGGTTGATAAAAAAGGCCACTTCGCTTTTAACCGATGCGGAAGCAAGCCTAAAAAAGGCTGTCTGTCTTGCCGAAGAGTCCGAAGGCTTATCGGCCTATGCCGAGAAGTTTTCGCTTGAGCTTTCATACTTTACGGCATTTTTGAAAAGTGATATATCCTGGGACAGCCTTTATGCGTTTTTAAACTCCTCCCCCTTTAAAACCGCTCCCACAATCCGCAAGGAATGTGATGAGGCGGCAAAGGCGGAATGTAAGGCCTTGCGCGATGCAGCCAAGGCAATTTTCGACAAAAAGGCCGCTCCCTTAATAGATGTTCCCTACAGCGAAGCCTTAGACGATATGCTCTATATGAAAAAATACGTTCGTGTGCTTACCGAGGCCGCAAAAAAATCCATTGAGCTTTATACCGAAAAAAAACAAGAAAAAAACACCTTGGACTTTGACGATTTAGAGCATCTTGTTATAAGGCTGTTATCCGTTGACAACGGTGACGGCACCTATTCCCCTTCGGAAACGGCTGACGAAATATCTGCCCTGTATGACGAGATTTATGTTGACGAATACCAGGATATTAACGCCGTTCAGGAAACGATTATCAAGCTCATTTCCTCCGAAAGACGCTCACATCCCAATGTTTTCATGGTCGGTGATATGAAGCAAAGCATTTACCGCTTCCGCCATACCGACCCCGAAAAAATATTCGGCGTAAAGGCCAAGGCTTATACCGATATAAGTCTTGTAACCGAGAATGATAAACACATAAAAATACCGCTTGCTCAAAATTTCAGAAGCCATCCGGATATAATAAAAGCCGTAAACTCCGTTTTTGATCTTTTAATGACTCCCCAAACAGGAGGAATTGAATATACGGGTGATGAACGCTTGTCCTGCGGAAGCACCTGTTATACCAAAGCCTCTCCCCAGCCTGCGGCATCTGTTAAGGTTTTAACTGTAACGGACGCCAATGCTCAGGAGCGAAGAGAGTTAGAGGCCGACTATGTTGCCCAGCGAATAAAGGCAATAATTGAATCCGGCCTGCAGATTTATGACAAGGATATATCCGGCTACCGCGATATATCCTACCGTGATATAGCAATTCTTATGCGAATGCCACGAAACCGCGCCGGCACCTTTCAGTCATATTTGAAAAAATACTCAATTCCGGTTTTATTTGATTCGGAATATAACTTCTTCGAAAGCAAGGAGATTGTAATTCTTACATCGCTGCTCAAAATAATTGACAACCCATTGCAGGATATTGATTTGATAGCGGTAATGCGCTCCCCGCTTTTTAACTTTAACGAAAGTGAGCTTGCAGAGCTTTCATTATATGAAAAGCCATATTTTTACCGAGCTGTATGCATGGCCGCAAGCGAAAAAACAGCCCTTGGCAAAAAATGCTTTCGCCTTACCGCAAAGCTGAAAAGATGGCGAAAGGAGGCTTCTCTTTCCGGGGTATACGATTTTATTTCCCGTTTAATTGCCGAGGAGGCCTATATGTCCTATGTAAGCTCCATGCCGGAGGGTGAGCTTCACGTTGCAAACGTAAACCTTTTCTTAAGCTTTGCCAAAAAGTCCGATTCCTCATCATACAAGGGGCTTTTCAATTTTCTCAAGTATATCGACGAGCTTTACACCTCCGGCGGAATTGACCAGGAGGCTTCGGACAATTCAAGTATAAACGCCGTCCGAATTATGAGTATCCACAAAAGCAAGGGACTAGAATTCCCCTATGTATTTTTGTGCGATACGGATGCAGACTTTAGCAAAAAGGATACCGCCGGTTCACTATTCTTAGACAGGGATTTTGGCATAGGCATTAACGCCTTTTATCCGGACAGGCACTCCTCCACATCACCCATGGTAAAGCTTATTACCGCAAAAATTACCGACAGTGCACTTTCAGAGGAAATGAGAATACTTTATGTTGCACTTACAAGAGCGCGCGAATATCTTGAGATCACCGGATGTATAAGACTTACCAAGAAAAATCCGGAATTTATAAGGCCGGAGCAAAAGGGCTATTTATTGCCGTCGGAGGTTTACAGCGCTTCTTCGTATTTAGATTGGCTTTTACTTGCCATTCGCGAAGGCTGCAGTGCCGTACTAAGCAAAATTAATGCCTCGCACGCCGATGACGAGCAGACCTCCAATCTTAACCTTCGCCCGTTAAAGGAAGTGCCCTTTGACCGAACGACCGACGCGATTTTATCCTACACCTTCTCGGAGGAAAAGCTTTTTTCCGTAAAAAATAAGTATTCTGTAAGCGAACTTAAAAAGGGCTTTTCCTTTGATGACGAGCCTTTGCCGCCCCCTTTATTCTCATTTTCGCCTACATCACTTTCTAAGCCGGAATATTTAAATTCCGATAAGGTATTTACAAGTTTGCAAAAAGGTAGTATAATGCATTATGTGGTTGAGCATTTTAATTTTTCCGACAGAGATATTGATGCCCAGCTTTCAAGCATGAATTTGACCGAGGCGGAACGTACCGCTGTTGACAGGTCGGCATTAGAATCATTTATTTCGTCGGATATTGCAAAGCGAATGGCAAAATCAAGCGCTGTTTTTCGCGAGGTGCCGTTTACGTTTTCCAAAAACCTTTCAGAGCTTGATCCTTCGTTGAAAAGCAACCGCACTGTTCTTGTTCAAGGTATTATTGACTGTTATTTTATTGAGGACGGAAAAATAATATTACTGGATTATAAAACTGACAAAAGCATTACAGATGCCGAAGCAAAACGGCGTTACGAAAAACAGCTTCTGCTTTATTCGGAAGCACTTACAAAAAAATATAATCTGCCGGTAACCGAAAAATACATCTATCTTTTTGACTCTTCGCGGTTTATCGGCTTATAAGAAAGGAAAATAAAAATGGAAGAAAGAAGAACATCCGCTACCTATTCCTCATCAACCCCGCTTGCAAGAGAGCACGCAAGAAGAAGGCGCAGAAGAAAAAGACGTCCCTCCCGGGCAATGCGCTATTTTGCCGCAATACTGGTTATAATTTTAACCTTCTTTGTTGCCTACTCCATCATGTCGTGGATTATTGAAAACAACTCGTCCAATCCTGCCGGCGAGTCGGACAGTGTTACCGACGACCCTGTAACTAATCTGCAAAAGCGCCTTGATGAGCTTTCAAGCGAAAACAAGCTTCTCACCGAGGAGGTACGCGAGCTTCAGTCTCAGATTGACAGGTACAATGCCGCTTACGGCCCTCTTGACTCCGCGGCAGGCACCGCTCCGTCCGAAGGAAATGATTCAGGAAACACCGGCTCTACCGGAAGCACAGCCTCTCCCGAGCAGTCCGGAGATACCGGAAGCACGTCAGAAACACCGGCAAATGACGATAACAGCGGCGCCGAAGAAATATAACCGTCAACGGAGGATATTATGGGAATTTTTAATCCATGTGACATTTTGATGCCTAAAAACGCAGTCCTTAACAAATGGAGTGTTGTTGCCTGCGACCAGTACACATCCGAAAAGGAATACTGGGATCGTGTTTCCGAATATACAAATGGTGTGCCCTCGGCCTACAATCTTATTTTTCCCGAGGCTTACCTTGAAACCGCGGATTTTGATGCAACGGTTTTGCAAATCAATCAAAATATGCGCGATTATCTTAATGCGGATATTTTCACCGAGTATAAAAACTGTATTATATTTACCGAACGCACCTTCAAGTCCGGCCAAGTACGCCACGGCCTTGTCGGCGCTGTTGATTTAGAGGAGTACGATTATTCACCTTCGAGCAAGTCCTCAATCCGCGCCACGGAAGCAACCGTGGCCGACAGGCTTCCTCCCCGTGTAAAAATACGTCAAAATGCGCCCTTGGAGCTTCCGCATATTCTTATGCTTATAAGCGATAAGGACGACCTTGTTATGGGGCCCTTAAAAAAAGCTAAGCCCCAAAAAAAGATTTACGATTTCGAATTAATGGAAAACGGTGGGCACTTAAGAGGTTTTATTGTTGATTCTAACGAAGAGCTTATTTCCCGCTTAACATCACTTGCAACCGACCCATTAATTGCTGTCGGTGACGGCAATCATTCCTTGGCCGCCGCAAAAAACTGCTGGGAGAAAATTAAGCCCACACTATCCTATGA
>CAZITC010000144.1:0-4199 GCA_964542085.1 uncultured Ruminococcus sp.
CGCAAACCTGTACGAAAGCACAGCCAACGTTGTAATTTCCGTAATTTCAACAAACAGCGACACAATAAAATTCCATTTGCTTTGCTTTGATATTAAAAGCTCGCACAAAATGTTCAAAAACGTATCTGCAAGGTAAAGCCCCATAATAAGCTTGCCGTTTACGCCGTTCGTGTCCTCCTCCGGAAACAAAAACGCAAAAATAAACGCAAGAATAAGTATGCTGAAAAACCATATCTTTTCATAGGTTGTAAAATATGACCACAAATTTACTACTGATGTATATACTCGATTTAACCAATTAACTGTTTTATTTTTTAATGTCTCATTTTCCATAGCCGTTTTCTCCCTTTATTTTGAATTGAATTTAATTGCTAAATCAGAAAACTCCTTCATGGATAAAGTCTCGCCTCTTACATTGGTATCATAGCCCATTTGCTCCAAAACCGCTTTTATATTTTCCTTTCCGCCGTAAGCCCCAGAATTTGCCAAGGCATTCAAAAGCGTTTTTCGACGCTGAGAAAAGGCGGCTTTAACAAGCCGGAAGTAATCCTTTTCATCAGCCTCAATCGGTGGGGCGCGCAAAATCTTCAGGGCAACTACAGCTGAGTCTACCTTAGGCGACGGAATGAATTTTTCAGCAGGAACGCTGTCAATAATACTTGCCTCGGCATAATAGCCGACCGCCAGAGTAAGAGCGCCGTAATCCTTCTTCCCCGGCTTTGCAACAATCCTGTCAGCAACCTCTTTTTGCACCATAATAACTATATTCTTAAACCGATATTTACCTTCCAAAAGCTTCATTAATATCGGGGTGGTTACGTAATATGGCAAATTTGCCGCAACGCTGACCTCCATGCCTTCAAGCTCCTCATCAATAAGCTGTGCAATGTCCGTTTTCATTATATCGTTAAAGTGCAATGTTATATTATCAAATCCGGCAAGTGTTTCGGCCAAAACAGGCTCCAAACTTCTGTCAAGCTCTACCGAAACAACCTTTTTTGCTTTTTGTGCCAAAGCCGCGGTCAGCGTTCCGAAGCCGGGGCCGATTTCCAGTATTCCCTCAGCATCGGCCGCATCGGCAATATCAAACAGAACATCCTTATCTGTTAAAAAATTCTGGCCAAAGCTTTTCTTGAACGAAAAGCCGTGTTCGTCACAAAGATGCCTTATAACAGAAGGTGAAGTCAAATCATACATACTTTCACACCGGGTACGTATTATTCTTTGTATCCGCAAGCGATGCGTCAACCTTGTACTTTTTCGCCTGGCGCGCTTCAAAGAACTTTACGGCAACCTGACCGAAAAGTGCGTAGGATAAAACATCCTCCTCCTGTTCGGAATATTGCTTCATTTCCTCTCTGTATTTATCAAGCTCGGCTGGAATTTTATCCGCCGGACGGCAAGTAATGGGCTTTTCGTCACCGATAATCTTCTTTCTTATTTCGTCCTTTATCGGAACGGGCGTTCTTCCGTATTCACCACGAACAATGCCCTTGGTTTCATTGGAAATCATCTTATAACGCTCACCGCATATTACATTAAGCACAGCCTGAGTGCCGACAATTTGACTTGTGGGAGTAACAAGCGGAAGATAACCCAAATCCTCGCGGACACGCGGAACCTCCTTCAAAACTTCCTCAAGCTTATCCTCCTTGCCCTGCTGTTTAAGCTGAGATACAAGGTTTGAAAGCATACCGCCGGGCACCTGATATCTTAAGGTGTTAATATCAACTGCAAGCACCTTGGGATTAAGCAAGCCCTCTTCAAGATATTTTTCGCGAAGAGTCTTAAAATAATCTGAAATTTCAGACAATGCATCCAAATTAAGTCCCGTGTCGTACTTTGTGCCGGCAAGTGTTGCAACAAGCGGCTCTGTCGGCGGCTGAGATGTTCCCATAGCCAAGGGAGAAAGCGCCGTATCAACAATATCGCATCCGGCCTCGATAGCCTTCAAATAAGTCATCGAAGCAACACCGCTTGTATAATGCGTGTGAAGCTCAATCGGAATTTTAACGCTTTCCTTAAGTGCCTTCACAAGGTCATATGCCGTATAAGGTACCAAAAGACCAGCCATGTCCTTTATGCAAATGCTGTCTGCGCCCATGCTTTCCAGCTCCTTTGCCATCTTCACAAAGCTTTCGGTTGTATGCACCGGGCTTATTGTATAGGAAATGGCAGCTTGAACATGACCGCCCTCTTTTTTCGTTGCATCAATAGCGGTTTTTAAATTTCTTGTATCGTTCAATGCATCAAAAATTCTTATTACATCAATTCCGTTTGCAATTGACTTTTGCACAAAATAGCTTACAACATCATCACCGTAATGCTTGTAGCCAAGAATGTTTTGGCCTCTGAAAAGCATTTGAAGCTTTGTGTTTTTAACCTTATCCCTTATTGTTCTTAATCTTTGCCAAGGGTCTTCATTCAAAAAACGCAGGCATGAATCAAAGGTTGCGCCGCCCCATGCCTCGATTGCGTTGTAGCCGACTTTGTCAAGCTTTTCTAACATAGGAAGCATTTCTTCCGTTGTCATTCTTGTTGCAATAAGAGACTGGTGTGCATCACGTATCACAGTCTCGGTAATTTTTACACCCATAGTTTATCTCCTCTTCAGAATTTAGTTTTTATTTAAACATAGCAAGGAAAACACCGGCCGCAACCGCAGAGCCGATAACACCGGCAACGTTTGGTCCCATTGCATGCATAAGAAGGAAGTTTGAGGGGTTTTCCTCCTGTCCGACCTTCTGGGACATACGCGCCGCCATGGGCACTGCTGAAACACCGGCCGAGCCGATAAGCGGATTGATTTTTCCGCCGGAAAACTTATACATAAGTTTTCCGAACAAAAGACCGCCGGCGGTTGAAATCGAAAAGGCTACAAGGCCGAGAGCGACTATTTTTATGGTATTCCATGTTAAAAAGTTTTCAGCTGTTGCGGTAGCGCCGACTGTTACGCCGAGGAAAATGGTAATAATGTTCATAAGTTCATTTTGCGCAGTTTTATTAAGCCTGTCCACAACACCGGTTTCCTTGAACAAATTACCGAGCATAAGCATGCCCACAAGCGGAACAGCATCCGGAACAATTAAGCCGACAACAACGGTAACAAGCACCGGAAAAATAATTTTTTCTTTTTTTGATACAGGCCTAAGCTGTTCCATAACTACAGAACGTTCCTTCTTTGTAGTCATAAGTTTCATTATCGGCGGCTGTATCATGGGGATTAACGCCATGTATGAGTAGGCTGCAATTGCAATTGCCGGCAAAAGCTCCGGCGCAAGCGTTTTGGTTACGTATATGGCCGTGGGGCCGTCTGCACCGCCTATAATACCGATTGCACAGCTTTGCTTCATTGAAAAACCCAATATGTTCGCTCCGAGGTATGTTATAAACACACCGAGCTGAGCGGCCGCACCGAGCAAAATACTTTTGGGGTTTGCAATCATCGGCCCAAAATCCGTCATTGCACCTATACCGAGGAAAATAAGCGGCGGATATATTCCAAGCTTAACGCCCAGATACAAAATATCCAAAAGTCCTCCCTTTTGAAGCACTAAACCGTAATCTATTTCCTGACCGGTAAAAAAATCTGCATGAAACACGCCGGCGCCGGGCAAATTGGCAAGTGCCATACCGAAAGCAATCGGAAGCAAAAGCATAGGCTCAAAGCCCTTAACAATTGCAAGATACATAAGCACAACGGCAATTGCAATCATAACAAGGTTAAGCAAATTACCGTCCGCACCCAAAAGCTTTGCAACTCCAGTTTCGTTTACGAAATTAAAAATTCCTTCTTTGAAATAATTCAAAAAACTCAAAGTAAATCCCCTCCGTTAATTAAGGGTGACAATAACATCGCCCGTATTAACGGACTGCCCCTGTGTTACCGCAACAGAAGCAACTACCGCATCCTCGGGAGCGCAAATGTCATTTTCCATCTTCATTGCCTCAAGAACAGCAATAACCTGACCCTTTTTAACCTGCTCACCGGCTGTCACCTTTACCGCGTTAACAGTTCCCGGCATGGGTGCTTTAACTGAGGATGAGCCGGATACTGTGGCCTGCTTCGGCTGCTCAGCCGGCTTTTCTGCAACAGGTGCAGCAACAGGTGCCTGTGCACTTACCACGGGTGCGGCAGGCGCAAAGGAAGCTCCTACCTCTTCAACCTCAACCTCATATGCCTTGCCGTTGACCTTTAT
>CAZITC010000145.1:0-4194 GCA_964542085.1 uncultured Ruminococcus sp.
ATATAGTATAGTAATATAATAACGAAAAAATGTACGGAGGATGTTTGGTATGAAAAAAATGTTAAAGGCTTTATTGTGCTTGACACTTGTTCTGTCAATGGCAACCGGTTGCACGGTTGTTAACGTTGCAAGTGTCGGTGAGGTTAACGGTGAAAGGGTTGCGTTAAGCGAATATAAGTATTTGCTTACCTTTGCGGAGCTTTATTTCGGCGCTGTGGACTATGATGATGAAATAACCGCTCTTTGTATGTATGACAGCTATGTAAGCTCCTATTTGTATAAGGATGTTGCGGCTTTAGTTGCAAAGGCAGGCAGTGCAGAGGCCGGAAAAACCATTTGGGAAAAGGAAATTGACGGTGAAACAGTAGGAGAAACACTTAAAGGTCTTGTGTTTGACAAGGTGGTTGAGTTAAAGCTTGCCGAGCAGAAGGCGGCAGAGCTTGGCTTGGCACTTACCGATGAGGAAAGCGCGGAGATAACAGGAATGAAAACATCATTCATCGAGAATGTGTTTGGCACAAAGACGAAGCTTTTGGAAGCGTTAAAGTCAATCAACATGACTGAAACAGAGCTTACGGATATGTGGAAAAGCATTAAGCTTATTTCAAAGCTTACAGATGAATTTGCAACAGAGGATAAGCTTACAGATGAAGCAATAGAAAAGTATTACAACGATAATTATATGCGCGTTAAGCACATTTTGGTTAAGGTCGGCGACGACGGAATTGAGGACATAGATGCGGCAAAGGCAAAGGCTGACGAAATCGTGGCAGAGCTTGGTGAGGGCGCTGACTTTGAATCACTGATGAATACCTACTCATCGGATGTTGACTCTGAGGGCAAGGTAAACGGCGGCGAAACCGGTTATGTTTTCAAGGAGGGTGACTTTGGTAATCCGGCGTTTGAAAGCGCATCGAAAGAGCTTCTTGCCGGTGAATACTCCGAACCTGTTTTGGTAGAGGGCTCAAGCTATAACGGATACCACATCATTAAAAGATATGCATTGGATGAAGGCTATTTAGCAAATGATGAAGACGGCATAAAGACAACCGTAGAAAACGCTGTTAAGGAAAGCGTATATGAAGCGGAGATAACTTCTTTGTTCGAAAATGCTGAAATAACAAAGAAGGACTCCAAAATCAAGGGCGTTAAGCTTGTTAAAATGGAAAAAGCCGCTGACGAGGAAACAGACAGCGAGGAATAATTAGTGTTCTAAAGAGGCGGGATTGTTATTTCGCCTCTTTATTCGACATGTGATAAAGGAGAATAAAATGATAAAGAGCATGACCGGATACGGCCATTTTGAGGATACTGTAAACGGAAGAAAAATCAGTGCCGAGATAAAATCGGTAAATCACAGGTTTTCGGATTTTAACGTTAAGGTGCCGCGCCAGTTTGGGTTTTTGGAGGATGCAATAAGGAAAGAGGCAGCATCTGTAATTAAGCGCGGCAAGGTGGATATCTATATTTCGATTGTAGATTACAATGAGGACAGTGTTGCGGTCAGCGCCAACACCGAGCTGGCAAAAAGCTACATGGCAGAGCTTAATCGCTTGGCCGGTGAGCTTGGCATGGAAAACAATGCAAGCCTTATGAATATTGCCACGTTTCCAGAGATGTTTAAGGTGGATCGTCCGCCCTATGACGAAGAAGCGGTTTTAGCAGATGTGCTGACGGTTTTTCGTGAAGCGCTCGGGCTTTACGATAAAATGCGCTCTGAGGAGGGGGCTCGCCTGGGAGCGGACCTTCTTGAAAAGGGTGCGGTTATTTCGGGCTATGTTGATAAAATTCGCTTACGTGCACCGGGAATTATAGAAGAGTATGCACAAAGGCTTAGAGCCGGTATGGAGGAAATCCTGAAGGAGGTACCGGTGAATGAGGCAAGACTTTTGAACGAGGTTGCCGTTTTTACAGATAAGGTTAATGTAGATGAGGAAATGGTAAGGCTTAAAAGCCATGTGGCAGAACTTTCAACAATAATTAACGGCAACATTCCCGGTGGAAGAAAGCTGGATTTCCTTATTCAGGAAATTAACAGGGAGGTTAACACCACCGGCTCCAAATCAAATGACGTTTCAACAACAAAAATGGTTGTGGAAATGAAAACTGAAATTGAAAAAATGCGTGAACAAATACAGAATATCGAGTGAGGAAAAATTATGAGAATAATTAATATCGGTTTCGGTAATGTTGTTAATGCCATGCATGTTGTGGCGGTTATATCGCCGGAGTCTGCGCCCGTTAAAAGGCTTATTCAGGAGGCAAGGGACAACGGCAAGTTGATTGATGCAACCTACGGAAGAAGAACAAGGGCTGTTATTGTGACGGACAGTGACCATGTTATTACGTCCTCGGTACAGCCCGATACAATAGCACACAGATTTGACAGCGGAGAGGATGTGGAAGCAGATGGCTAAAGGAAGCATATTTATAGTGTCGGGCCCCTCCGGCGTGGGAAAGGGCACCGTGGTGAAAAGAGTGCTTGAAAGAAAGGATGATATTTTCCTTTCGGTATCCTGCACCACAAGAGAGCCGCGAGAAGGCGAAATTGAAGGAGAAAGCTATTACTACATTTCCAAGGAGGAGTTTGAAAAGCGAATAGCCAACGGCTATTTTATTGAATGGGAGCGTTATGTGGATAACTATTACGGCACTCCCAAGGCACCGCTTATTAAGGCCTTGGAGGAAGGAAAAAGCAGTATCCTTGAAATTGAAGTAAACGGTGCTTTTGCCGCGAAAAAGGCTTACCCGGATGCGGTGCTGGTTTTTGTTGCGCCGCCGGAAAATGAGGAGCTTAAGCGCCGCATTTTGAAAAGGGATGAGGGCAACCCTAAAGCCCTTGCCGCATTGGACAAGCGCATAAAGCGCGCCAAGGAGGAATACGGCTTTATTAAGGATTATGACTACATAATCGTTAATGACGATATTGAGGAATGTACAAAACGCTTGAATGATATAATAAGAGCAGAAAGCATGAGGATTAAAAACAACCAGTGCTTGATACAAAAATTAAAAGAAGATTAAAAGAAGATTAAAAGGAGATAATTGTTATGATGATATATCCGTCAGTAGATAAGCTTATGGAAAAGTTTGACAGCCGCTACAGCATTGTTATTGCGGCGGCAAAAAGAGCGCGTGAGCTGGAGGACAAGGAAAATTCGGCAGAGCCGCTTATTAACACTCTTTCGGAGAAGCCGGTAACAGTTGCGGTTGAGGAAATTTACGAAGGAAAAATCGGCTACAGCATTAAACAAGCAGAATAATTGGAGGAATTGCCTTGGAAACTCTGGCAAGGGTTTTGGTTGATTCGGGGGCGTTTTCGCTTGACAGGGAGTTTTTTTACATAGTTCCGGAGCGGCTTTTGCCCCAAATAAAGCAAGGCTCTGCGGTTGAGGTGCCGTTCGGGCACGGAAAAAGAGTCGGCATTGTGCTTGGCTTTACCTCAGAGCAAACGGATTATGAGCTTAAGAATATTTATGCCGTGAAATCGGCAGAGCCTCTGATCGGCGAAAAGGAAATTGAGCTTGCAATGTATATGCAAAAACGCTACATTGCATCGCTTTACGAATGTATTAAACTTTTGTGCCCGCCCGGAGTGTTGGGTAAGACTGAGGCTTCGGCGCTGAAAATGAAGTATGCTTGTCTTGTTGTTTCACCTGAGGAGGCGAGGGCGGCCTTGTCCAAGCGTGCAACAGCACAGCTTGCGGCTGTTGATGCCTTGGAAAAGGGCGCACTTGCCCTTTCGCGGTGCTCTGATGCGGGCATTTCTCCTGAAGCAGTAAGGGAGCTTGTGAAAAAGCGTTTGGCTGTTATTTTCGATGAGGAGAAAAGAAGAAATCCCTTTTTGGGAAAGAAGGTAACAAGTACAAAAGCCCTTCAGCCCACCGAGGAGCAGGCGCTTGTGATAAATGAGCTTAATGCTTTGGTAGGCGGCAAAAAAAGCGAAACCATGCTTTTGCACGGTGTAACGGGAAGCGGTAAGACCGAGGTCTATATGCAGGTCATTGAAAAAGCGCTTTCCATGGGCAAGGGCGCTCTTGTGCTTGTGCCGGAAATTTCGCTTACTCCGCAGATGACCGACCGGTTTTTAGGTCGATTCGGTGACAGCGTTGCAATTTTACACAGTCGCCTTTCCGTGGGTGAAAGGCTGGATGAATGGAACAGAATAAAAAATAAACGTGCACGTGTTGTAAT
>CAZITC010000146.1:0-4164 GCA_964542085.1 uncultured Ruminococcus sp.
CTGGCTTTCAATCATCCCGCCCTCAACACTGCCGTCCCAGCCGACAAGGTCAATTCCGCCGTTGTAAACCGAAAGTTCCTTATCCGTTACAAGCCTTTCCGGGTCCATTTTCATAAGAAAGCCCAATCCTGCACATTCCGGGCACGCACCAAAGGGATTGTTGAAGGAGAAAAGCCTCGGCTCCAGCTCCTCCATATTTATTCCACATTCGTGGCAGGCATAATTTTGGCTGTACATATGCTCCTCACCTCCGACGTGCATAACGTTTACCAGACCTCCCGACATTTTAAGCGCCGTTTCCAGCGAATCGGTAAGCCTTTTGTTCATATCCGGCTTAACGGTGAGGCGGTCAACCACAATGTCAATATTATGCTTTTTCTTTTTATCCAGCTTTATTTCGTCCTCAAGCATTAAAATTTCGCCGTCCACGCGCACACGCACATAGCCGTTTTTTGCCGCATCGGAAAAAAGTTTTGTATATTCTCCCTTTTTGCCGCGAATCACCGGGCTCATTATTATGATTTTTGACTGCTCAGGATAAGCCTTAACGGCATCGGCAATTTGGTCAATACTTTGCTTTTTTATTTCTCGGCCGCATTTCGGGCAGTGCGGAATACCGACTCTCGCATACAAAAGCCTTAAATAATCATAAATTTCCGTTACCGTGCCCACCGTCGAACGCGGATTTTTGCTGGTTGTTTTTTGGTCAATGGAAATTGCCGGCGAAAGGCCGCCGATATAATCCACATCCGGCTTTTGCATTTGCCCCAAAAACTGCCGCGCATAGGAGGACAGTGACTCCACATACCTTCTTTGTCCCTCGGCGTAAATCGTGTCGAAGGCAAGTGAGCTTTTGCCGGAGCCGGAAAGTCCGGTAAAAACGATAAATTTATTTCTCGGAATTGTTAAGTCCACATTTTTAAGGTTGTTTTCACGGGCACCCTTAATTACAATTTCACTTTTCATCCAGCTCGCTCCTTATCCGTTCAATTTTATCGCGAATACGTGCCGCATCCTCAAAGCGAAGTTGTGATGCCGCCTCCTTCATTTCGCGTTCAAGCTTTTCCAATATGTTTTTATCCTTCTTCTCCGGCTCATCCACATCCTTAACGGTTTTAATAACCTCACGCACGGCCTTCTTAACCGTTTTCGGCGTAATGGAATGTGCCGCATTGAAATCGGCCTGAATTTTTCTTCTTCTTTCGGTTTCGTCAATGGCCTGCCTCATGGCATCGGTCACGCTGTCGGCATACATTATTACCTTGCCCTCGGCATTTCTTGCCGCACGGCCGATTGTTTGAATAAGTGAGGTTGCGCTTCTTAAAAAGCCCTCCTTATCGGCATCCAAAATAGCAATCAGTGAAACCTCGGGCAGGTCAAGCCCCTCTCTTAAAAGGTTAATGCCGATGAGAACATCAAACACGCCCAGTCTTAAATCGCGGATGATTTCCATGCGCTCAATCGTTTCCACCTCGCTGTGCATATAACGCACCTTAATGCCCAGCTTTTGCATATGGTCGGTTAAGGCCTCCGCCATTTTTTTGGTCAGGGTTGTAACAAGCACCCTTTCGTCCTTTTGTGTGCGGAGGTTAATTTCACTAACAAGGTCATCAATCTGTCCTTCTATCGGGCGTACCTCAATTTCAGGGTCCAAAAGTCCGGTCGGCCTTATTACCTGCTCCACAATTCTTTCAGAGCACTCCCTTTCATAATCCGCCGGAGTGGCCGAAACGTAAATCGCCTGGTTAATTCTTTCCTCAAATTCCGGAAAAGTAAGCGGACGGTTGTCATATGCCGATGGCAGACGGAAGCCGTATTCCACCAAATTATCCTTTCTGGACCGGTCGCCCGCATACATTGCCCTGACCTGCGGCACCGTAACATGCGACTCATCAATAACAAGCAGAAAATCCTCCGGAAAATAGTCAATAAGCGTATAGGGCGCACTGCCCTTTGTTCTGCCGCTTATGTGCCGCGAATAGTTTTCTATGCCCTGGCAAAAGCCAACCTCGCGCATCATTTCAATGTCGTAATTTGTCCGTTGCTTAAGCCTTTCCGCCTCCAAAAGCTTACCTTCCGCTTCGAATTGTGCCAGTCTTTCGGCAAGTTCCTCCTCGATTTGACAAATTGCGCGCTCCAATTTTTCCTTACGCGTCACATAGTGTGATGCCGGGTAGATTGCAATATGGCTTCTTTGCCCCAAAACCTCACCCGTTGTGGTGTTTATCTCGCAAATTCTTTCTATTTCGTCACCAAAAAACTCAATTCTTACCGCCTTTTCGTTTTCACTCGACGGAAAAACCTCCAATACGTCACCGTGCACCCTAAATTTGTTTCTTGTAAAATTAATGTCGTTTCTTTCGTATTGCATTTCCACAAGGCGGCTTACCACCTCGTCCCTTTCAACCTCCATACCCGGCCTTAGGGAAATTACCATTTCACTGTAATCTTCAGGGTCACCCAGGCCGTATATGCACGAAACGCTTGCCACAACAATAACATCACGCCTCTCGAAAAGTGCCATGGTTGCACTGTGACGAAGCTTATCGATTTCGTCATTTATCGCGGCATCCTTTTCGATAAAGGTGTCCGTTTGCGGAATATATGCCTCCGGCTGGTAATAATCATAGTAGGATACAAAAAACTCCACCGCATTATCGGGAAAAAATTCCTTAAACTCCGAGCAAAGCTGTGCCGCCAGGGTTTTGTTGTGTGCCAAAACAAGGGTCGGTCTGTTCACCCTTTCAATAACGTTTGCAATTGTGTAGGTTTTTCCGGAGCCGGTAACGCCCAGCAGAATCTGTCCCTTATCACCCTTTAGCACCCCGTCGGTTAAGGCATCAATCGCCTCCGGCTGGTCACCGGACGGCGTAAACGGGCTTTTCAAAACAAACTTATCCATTTTTCCTCCTTATACCGTAGGGACAAAACCGCATGCAAATTCCGCAAACGGCGCCACGGCCTATGTTTTTGAATTTTTCCTTCATGTAGGTACTGCAAAGCTCTGGGTCAAAAAAGTCCGAATAGCTTAGCTCCTTGCTCCAGTTCACCCCTAAAATTGCGCCGGCCGGGCACATGTCGCGGCAAACCGTGCACTCTTTACAGCCGTCCTCATATTCATGCTCGCAAACCGGCAGCGGCATATCGGTAAACACCGTGGCAAGCCTAATCCTCGGCCCCGTTTCCCGGGAAATAAACAGTGCATTTTTGCCAATCCAGCCAAGGCCTGCGGCAACCGCCGCGGCCTTGTGCGAAAAAAGCCCCCTGTACCCCTCAATCGACTGTGAGGCCGGAACGTTTGCCGCATTGTAGCCGTTTCTTTGAAGCATGATCACTGTTTTAAGCGCCAGCGAATCCAAAAGGGCATTGACCGTTCTGTAATGGTGAAAATATGTTTTGGACGGCCCTTCCTCACTTATTGTATCAATAATGGCATCCGAAAGCCTTACTCCGAAGCTTATTGCATAATGCAAGCCCGCATAGGGCGTGTCTTCCCAATATGAACAGCCGGTAATCTCCGCACCGCCCGAAATAAGGTCTTCTGTTAATTTATTATACATTATTTTCTCCTTCTCCTTGCACTTTTTCACATTTTGTGGTATTATATTATAAGTTAATACCACGGAGGGATGTTTATGGCTGACTACTATTTCAGCAATTCTATCGACTTAAAACTTATTATACTATTTATTGCGGAAAATTTCAAGCGTCCTGTAACAATTTCTGATATTACCGATGTTGTTGCGGAAACCGAGTTTGCGGATTACTTTCCCGTTGCTCAGGGCTTTTCCGAGCTTTTGTCCTCCTCTCTGATGATTCCGGCCGTTCAAAACGGGCGCTACATCGTCACTCAGCGTGGGCATGAAGCTTACGATTTGTTCTCATCGGACATTCCCTACACGGTGAAAAAAACACTGCTCGAGGTTATATCCAAAGCGCGCCTGGCCGAGGCCGAGGCAAAATCCGTTACCGCGGAATACAAGCCTAACCGTGCCGGTGAATATGAGCTGTTTTGTGAAATTTCCGAAACGGGAATACCCTTCTTTTCCTTTTCGCTTACACTTCCCACCCTGGACTCAGCAAAAACCGCGGCCGCCAAGTTTAAGAAAAATGCCGACAAAATTTATGCTGAGCTCATAAAAGACCTCACATAAATGGGCATTA
>CAZITC010000147.1:0-4160 GCA_964542085.1 uncultured Ruminococcus sp.
TTTCTGGTGCCCGAGACCGGAATCGAACCGGTACGACTTTTAAGGATCGCAGGATTTTAAGTCCTGTGCGTCTGCCAGTTCCGCCACTCGGGCTAACAACAGAATATAGAATATCATATTTTTCGCTGTTTGTCAAGAGAAAAACACATTTTTGACAAATAAAATGTTTCGATACAAGTGAGGCGTCAAACGATAATACCGTAATCGGCATATTCAAAAATTCTTGCATTCTTATCGGTATTAACGGCAATAACGGTGCCGGCATTTTCGAAGCCGCAAGTATGTTGAACAGCACCGGAAATTCCGCACGCAACATAAACCTTGGGCGAAATAATTTTCCCAGTAAGTCCAACCTGCCGACTGTAATCGACAAGTCCCATATCCACAAGCCCACGCGATGCCGCAAGCGATGCGCCGTACCTTTCTGCCATTGCCGTATAATACTCTATCTCGTCCGAAACTCCTCTTCCCAGTCCGAATATTACATCATCACTGTTGCCATCTTTCACCCTGACGGTAGCCATTTGCGGACGTGTACGACATTCAATTTTTGCGGTAAGCGTTCCGCCGTATGCCGGGCGGTACATATAAAGCTTTTCATTTTCAGCCTCCAACATAACGCAGTCAGCGCAAAGGCCGATACCAAGCTTTGCCGCAACTATCGGCGCGGTTTTTCTGCCCCACAAATCCGCCGGCCAAAGCACTGCATTGTCAGACCTTATAAGCTCGGCAATCTCGTTACAATCCCTTTTCTCAATTACCGAAACCTCATCCGCAACCGTGGCCGCATACTCCTTAAGTTCCCCGCCGATAACAGTAACGCTTTTAAGCTTTTCGCCCATCTGCTTCGGAGCAAAGTCCTCTTTTTTATTTAGTGCCAGATTAATAATACCGTCCAGCTCGTTTATCGATATAAATTTGCATTTTCTGCTTCCTCTTCGGCTTTCAAAGGTTTTAAGCACCTTGGTAGGTGACCCTTTAAGTCCGCATTTATTCACGTCAATTTTAATGTCCTTAGCACTTACAATTTCTACCTTTTTAAGAGCTGATCCGATTTTAGGAAATCTTAAAACATTTATCCGCTCAACGGTTAGAAGTGCCGGAAAATCCGCTTTTTCTTTTCCGGCACGCGTAACACATTCCGCGCCGTCGGTTATTTTCACCTCCATAACGTTGGTGATTAAATTATAACCCAGCATACCGGCAACGCAAGGGCCGACCTGTGCCGTCTCCCCGTCAATGCTTTGCCTTCCGCAAAAAACCAAATCAGGCTCAATGTCCCTAATCATGGCAGACAGCACATAGCTTGTTGCCAGAGTGTCCGACCCTGCCAATGCACTGTCTGAAATCAGCATGATTTTATTCACATTCAGTCTTGATATGCGCAAAAGAGCCTCCTTCGCGACCTCCGGCCCCATGGTGAGCACGGTAATATCGGCTCCATCAATATCCAGAGCGCACTCCAAGGCACATTCATCAAACGGATTAATCTCCCCGTTTACAACTTTTACGCAAACAACAACTTTCATATTTCCTCCGAAATCAGCCTAAATTATAAATTGGCTTTAATGCATCATGAATTTTTTTATAGCGAACAAAATAATCGCCGTAAAGCTCCGTATTATTCTTGTTTGGCTCGGTTACCGACACCGTTTTGGAACATTTTGTAACTGCCTCCTCCGGTGTCTGCCATATTCCGGCCGCAACACCGGCCAGCATTGCACCGCCGAACGAGGAGTCGCTGTTTTCCTTCTTCACCAGGCTTATACCGAGTACATCGGCAACAATTGCGCGCCAAACACTGCTGGACGCTCCACCGCCTATAATATTTGCCTGCTTCGGGAAAACAATGCCAAGCTCATCAAACACACCCTTGCAATCCAAAAGGGAAAATGCAACTCCCTCCATAACAGCGCGCGAAAAATGTGCCTTGGTATGCAATGCCCGTATTCCGTTAAAGCTTCCACAAAGTGTGGGGTCACCGTAGGGGGTAAGCTCGCCATTCAAATAGGGATGGAAAACAAGTCCGTCACACCCCGGATTAATCTTCTCGGCATCGTTATCCAATGCTGCATAGTCACCGCCGAAGGTATCGCGATACCAACGGTACGAGGCCGCACATGACTTCGTTGCGGTGCCAGGGTACCAAAGCCCGTTTTCTATATGCGAATAGTTAATCATGTGCTTATGCGGATAAGCCCTGTCCGTAACCATACAAATTCTTCCTGCGGTTGCAAGCTTGATTGTCATGTCACCGCTTTTAACGGCTCCGGAGGCAAAAACCTCCAGCGCGGTATCCGTTGTTCCGCAAATAACAGCGGTTTTTTCCGAAAGCCCGGTTTCCTTGGCCGCACGACTTGTAAGCGTGCCGGCATTATCCATGGGCGAAACTGTTTTCGGCAAAATACTTTTATCAAGACCAATGATGCCGCAAAGCTCGTCCGACCAGGAAAGAGTGTTAAAATCAAACAGCATGCTTCCCTCAGCCTCAATGTAATCGGTCAAATACTCCCCCGTTAATCGATAACGTATGTAATCCTTGGGAAAGAATATTTTTTTCGTTTTCGACCATACCTCCGGCTCATTATTCTTCACCCACAAAAGCTGAGGCATTGTCCATATCGTATCCACACTGTGAAGTGCCTTATTCACAATAACATCATTATAATTTTCGCGCAAGTATTCACATTCCTTAAAGCTCCGAGTATCCGTCCAATAAATTGCGGGGCGTAAGGGCGTACCGCCCTCATCGGCCAGCACAGCGGTGTGTGTTGCGGCATCCAGGCACAGTGCAACAATATCATCCTTATTAACTGCGCTTTTTTTCAACAACGTACCGATGTTTTCAATTACCGCAGCGTACCAATCCTCCGGATTTTGCTCCGCATATCCTTTTTTCGGGTAGCTTGTTTTATATTCAACCGTATGGGTTGCGGCAATGCTTCCGTCCTCGCAAAGCAAGGTTGCCTTGGATGCACCTCCGCCAAAATCAATACCAAGCAAATACCTCATAACCAAACTCTCCTTGAAGTAATTATTACAGCATGGCCGAAAAAGCGAAGGTGCAAGCCTTCTTTTTTCGGCCATTTGAAAATTATTTATTTAACCAAGCGTGCTCTTCGTCCGTAGTCATGTAAAAGCCTCTGTCCTTACCGGCCATAATCCAAAGATAATAGTTATCGTATCCCGGAGCTGCATGGAAAGGATGGTAGCCTCTCGGAATTTCCACAAAATCACCGGTTTTTACAACATAGGTTTCATCAATATCACCCTCCATTGTATAAACCCTTTGGATTCCGAAGCCTTGCGGCTTTTTAAACTCATAATAATAAATTTCTTCCGTTTCAGCCTCTGTCGGCATATTGTCATCATCATGCTTGTGCGGCGGATAACTTGCCCACTGGCCGCCCTTAACAAACGCCTCACCAATGTAAAGCATTTTTGAGTTAACGCGCTCGTCCAAAATAAAGTGAGCCTCGCGCTCCCATCCGGGCTTGCCCAGGTTTTTAATTACAACATCCTCCGGATTTATAATTACCGGCTCAAATGTTTCCTCGCACGGAGCCTTCGATACGCAAATTCGCACATTGCCCACAGCCGTTACCTTAAAGGGCTTGTTTGCTGGAATGTAAACACAGGTGGCAGGGCCGTCAAAAACGTCCTTTCTTTTTCCTACATTCATAAATTCAAAGCCGTCACCCTGAATATTGCACTTTCCGCCAAGAATAACAAGAGCGTATTCCTTGTTCTCCTCTCGGTAAAGCTTTTCCATGCCATCAGAAAGATGCAACATATCAATCTCCATCTTCTGGCACGCACTGTTTTCACGCTTGTAAATTTCAGACTTTCCAAGCTTATTGTTCCAATTTCTTTTATAATTCATCTATCCCCGACTCCTTCAAAAATTTAATTACCGTATCATATTCCGGCACGCTTTCACGTGCTCCGACTCCGGTGCACTTAAGCGCCGATACGGCACTTGAGAAAATACAGCACTTTTTATAATCAAATCCCTGTTCCATAGCAAAGGCAAAAGCGCCGTGGAAAACATCACCGGCTCCGTTAGAGTCCACTGCATCAACGGTAAACGCCGGATAATGCCAAAGAGAAGCCCCGTCATACAAAACGCCACCGTTTTTACCGTCCGTTACAACCACAAC
>CAZITC010000148.1:0-1324 GCA_964542085.1 uncultured Ruminococcus sp.
TTTTCATATCGTGCATATGCGTTATTTCCTCGGGCGAAAGCTTTCTTTTTTCGCCCTCCATATCCAAAACCTGGCCGCCAATCATTCCGTAAACTCCGGATGCATCCGCGATAATTTTTATAAGCCTTAGCTTTTTTTCACTTTCGGTATCGGCACCGAGCGCGGTTTCAAAAGCAAAATTCAAAAGCGCATCGCCGGCCAAGGTTGCCATGCCCTCACCAAAAACCTTGTGGTTTGTGGGACGGCCGCGCCGCAAATCATCATTATCCATGCAGGGCAAGTCATCATGAATAAGCGAATAGGTGTGAATCATCTCCAGCGCTGCCGCATACGGAAGCACCGCCTCGGCACTTTCTCCCAATGCCTCGGCACAGGCTATTGCAATAACAGGCCTTATTCTTTTACCGCCGGCATTAACAGAGTAGTCCATTGCCTTTACAATCTCACCCGGTGCCCTTTTCGGCAATGCGTTTTTCATGTATTCATCAATCAGCGCCTTTTTTTCTTCAAGCCTTGCTTTAAAGCTCATATTAAGCCTCCTCAACATTGAACGGCTCTTCTGTAACCGCTCCCTCTGCATCGGATGTTATTTTCATGATTTTTATTTTTGCATTTTCAAGTGTTTCCGCACATTTTTTTGTAAGCCCGACACCCTTTTCAAAAAGCTCCATCGACTCAGCCAAAGTAAGCTTTCCACTTTCCAGCTTTGCCGTTATGTCCTCAAGCTCCGCCATCATTTTTTCAAATTCGTTCATGCTTTAACTCCCCTTTCTTAAGGTTAAAGGATTTTCGCCTTCTTCTCCCCGTCCGAAAGCCTTATTCCTATTTCATCATTCTTTTTCAATTCGTCCGCACGCGTTACGGAATTTCCTTCACTGTCCGTCAATGCGGCATAACCGCGTGCAAGCACAGCCAGCGGCGAGAGCGAATTGAGCTTTGCGGAGGAAACGGCCAATAAACGCGTTCTGTCCTCCATCTCCTTCTCCTCGGCTCTTATCATACGCTGACTCACCGAGTCTAACTTAAGCGAAAGAGCATCCAACCTGTCGGTAAAGCGCGTGGGGCTAAGCAGTCTTTCGGCATATTCAAGCCTTCCTGCCGCATCTGAAATAAGCTTTGCCTCCGCCCCGGCCATTCTAATTTTCATATTTTCAATGTGCCTTAAAAGCTCATTCGTCGAAGGTACGGCAAGCTCCGCCGCCGCGGAGGGCGTGGGCGCCCTTAAATCCGCAACAAAGTCGGAAATTGTAAAATCAATTTCATGGCCGACCGCCGAAATAATCGGAATTTCGCTTGCATATATGGCGCGGGCGGTCATTTCTTC
>CAZITC010000148.1:1334-4158 GCA_964542085.1 uncultured Ruminococcus sp.
GCGCCCGGAAATTATAACATCTACGTTTTTTTCACGGTTGAAAAATTCAATTCCGCGGCAAACGTTTTCCGCCGCACCCTCACCCTGCACCTTTGCGGGATAAAGAATTATTTTTACGTAGCCGAAGCGCCTTTTTATAACATTTATAATATCGCGCACAGCCGCACCCGTATCGCTTGTAATAACGCCGACTGCAGAAGGAAACCGCGGAATGGGCTTTTTGTGTGCCTCATCAAACAGCCCTTCCGCACGAAGCTTTTCGCAAAGGCGGTTATAAGCCGCATAAAGCTCCCCCAGCCCGTCCGGCTGCATTCGGTCAATATAAAGCTGATAGGTGCCGCCTGCCTCATAAACCGTTACACGGCCGTGGGCGGTAACCTTCATTCCGTCCTCCGGAGCAAAGGTAAGCGATGCGGCACTGCTTTTGAACATACACGCCTTAAGCACGCCGCCGTCATCCTTAAGTGTAAGGTAAATGTGCCCGGAGGCCATATTCCTTTTGAAATTGGATATTTCCCCCGTTATCCAAATATCCTTAAGCCCGGGTCTTGAGTCCAAAAGCCGTTTCATGTTGGAATTAAGCTCGGACACTGTCATTTTAAGAGCCTCCATGCTCACCGCTCCTTACCGGGAAATTTCATTTTTTATGTATTCTCCCAAAACACCATTCACAAATTTTGCCTCCGAAGCGCCGGCATACTTTTTCACAATCTCCACCGCCTCCGAAGCACTTACCTTGTACGGCACATTTTCAATGTACTTAATTTCATACACCGCAAGCCGCATTGCCGCCAGGCAAACACGGTTTATGCGGTCCAATGTCCAATCTCTTAAATACTTTTCAATTTCGGCGTCGATTTCGGCACTCTTTTGCCTTATACCCTCACACAGGGCGGAAATATATTCTTTATCCTCGCCGTCAACGCTTTTCCCTGACCAAATTTCCGCATCCTTTTCCGCAAAAAAGGTTTCCCACGGCTTTTCGTCCTGCGGCTTAATATCCGCAAATATCATTTTAAATGCATTTTCTCTTGCGTCTTTTCTGCTCATTCTATCCGCTCTCCTCACCCTATAAGCTTAACTATATCAGACCATGTTACAATAACTGCCAAAAGCATTAAAAGTGCAAATCCTGCCGCGTGCACCGCGGCTTCAAAACGCTCCGGCACCTTTTTACCGATGATTATTTCCACCAGGGTAAAAAGTATTCTTCCGCCGTCCAAGGCGGGAAGCGGCAGTAAATTCATTACACCGAGGTTAGCCCCAAGCAATGCCGCTATATATGCAATATTCAAAAACATTAGAAGCCTTCTTAGTGATGCATCCGCCACCTGGGAGGCACCGTCCACCGCACCGCTTACCACTGATGCAACGCCAACCGGGCCGGACAGACTGTCCACACCCATTTTGCCCGTTATCATCTGCTTTATTGACCAGAAAACGGTTTTAACACTGAAGGCCGTTTCGTATACGCCGTTTTTAAGCGCTACGGACGGGGTATTTTCAACAACTGCCGGCGAAAAGCCAAGCTTGTAGCCGTCCTCCGTTTTATAGGGTGTAAGCGTTTTTGTAACCCTTTCTCCGTCATGGAGCACGGTAACAGTTACATCCTCACCGGTGTTTTCCATCATTTTCAGCGTAATATCCGCATATATGTTTATTTTTGTGTTATCCATTTTTACAATAGTGTCACCCACTGAAAATACAGCCGCAGGCACATCATCACCAGCCAGTGACCCGATTTTCGGCGCATAAACCGTTTTGCCTTGCGAAAAGCTTACAATTATAAAAAGAATAAGCGCAAGCAAAATATTCATGGCGGCTCCGGATGCCAGAATAACAAGCCGTTTCCATGCGGCGATTGCCGAAAAGCTGTGCTCCGACAAGGCCGCCTCATCCTCCCCCTCCATTTTGCAATAGCCGCCAAGCGGCAAAAGCCTTAATGAATAAAGTGTTTCCTTATCCCTTTTTTTAAGTATTGCCGGCCCCATGCCCATGGAAAATTCCTCAACACGAACACCGAAGCACCTTGCAGAAATAAAATGCCCCAACTCATGAATAAATATCATAACGCCAAGAATTATTAAAGTCCAAATTATGCCCATTTAAGCCTCCGAACAAACTCCCTTGCCTCCGCATCAGCTTCATATATGTCATTAAGCGAAGGGGTATTTTTTATCTTGTGACTTTTCATTGCTTCCTCTGTCATATCCGCTATATCCAAAAATCCGCATTTTCCGGAAAGGAACATTCCCACCGCTTCCTCGTTTGCCCCGTTCAGCACAGCCGGAAGCGTGCCCCCGCATTTTAAGGCATCGTAAGCCAAGCGAAGGGATTTAAACGTTTCCGTATCCGGCTCCTCAAAGGTCAGCGCACCCACCGAAAAAATATCCAGTCTTTCGCCGGACACCTTGCTTCTTGAAGGATAATTAAGTGCAACGCTTATGGGCGTTCTCATATCCGCCGAGCCAAGCTGTGCAATAATTGCCCCGTCGGCAAATTCAACCATGGAATGGATTATGCTTTGCCGGTGAACAGCCACCTTGATTTTATCCGGTCCCACTCCGAAAAGATGCGAAGCCTCAATAACCTCCAGTCCCTTATTTGCCAGAGTTGCGCTGTCAATCGTAACCTTGGCACCCATGCTCCAGGTCGGGTGTTTTAACGCATCGGCAGGGGTAATTTCTTTAAGTTCATTCCTCTTTTTTCCGAAAAACGGGCCGCCGGATGCTGTAAGAATTATTTTTTCCGGCCTTTCTCTTTGCTCCAAGCACTGAAACACAGCGCTGTGCTCCGAATCCACCGGAAGAATTTTAACCCCCAT
>CAZITC010000149.1:0-4152 GCA_964542085.1 uncultured Ruminococcus sp.
CTATTGTTTCGAGCCGGACTTTATTCCGGATAATATAATGCTTAATTCCAAAACATGATACTCATTCTATTTCCCCCAGAATTATTTTTCCTAATGTTTCACTTAGAATAGTACGAGTATCATCGTCGACAAGGCTGAATCTGTTGCCGTCGTTGGGCATACTTAGGTAATTCCACACACAATAAGGAATATTCCATTCCTTTAATATTGTTATAATGTCACGCATCCAATTTTCCCTGTATTTAATGTTACAGTGACGAATTGTGCCAAATTCTCCGCACCATAAAATTTTATCGGGATTTTTTTCGATAAAGCTCTTTGCGGGCTGTAAATATTGTCTTAAAAATTCAATATCCATCCTTTCAATATCTCTGTAAGCATCGTTCATACCCCAAAGTCTGTGATACTCTCTATATCGCTCAATATCATCAGTGGGATACGGCATTTTTCGGTTATAATACAAAGGTCCGGCTTGTAAGACTCCTTGTTGATGTGTAAATTCATGAGGTGCATAACAGTGGAATGTATAAATGATATTTTCATCATCATACACCTTGAGCCGTTCAAGCCCCGATGGGTTGTTCCAGTCTACACCTCCCACTATTATCATTCGGTAGTTGTTAATTTTTCTGATTTCGTTTATTGTCTTTTCGGCGAGTAAGTTCCATTCCTCAGCGTTAGAATTTACAACTTCATTCAAAAGTTCAAAAATAATATCATTCTCACCTGTGAACAATTCCTCAAGCTTTAACCACACGCCAATAAATCTGTTTTGCAGTTCGGCATCTTGCATAAGTCCGCTTTCTTCCAAAATGTCACAATAATTACCCCTAGCTTTGTGCATATTCAAAATCAAACGCAAATTATATTCCTTACACCAATATGCAAATTGTTGCAAAATAACGAGAATTTTTTCTCTGTATCGATATGGGCTTTCTTCCAAAACTATTTGGTCAAAACATAAACGAATGTGATCCATTCCGAGAGAAGCGATATACTTAACATCATTCCTTGAAATATAGCTTTCAAAATGTTCCATGTCGCCTACTGTGATATCCAATCTTTTGTCATGTGGCAAAACATTAAAACGCTTGTAATTCGTAAGCCATCCTCCAATGCCCATTCCTTTTTGCAAGCCTTGTATTTTTTTCATAACAATCACACCTCCATGATAATATTGTCTTTTTTGCACAAAAAACCGGAGGGGAGCCCCTCCGGTTACGTATTAATACGTTAATTCAAACGGTGTTTTAATATGAAACGCACCGGCCGCGCCGTAGCTTGCCTCATACTTATCAAAATTGATATAGATACCATCCTCTTCAACCGCAAATTCAAATTGGTTTGCTGTGTAGTTTTCTATGTATGATATATCTCCCTCGGGAAGCTCATTGGCCGCACATTCCAATATTACCGACTTAAGCTCCTCCTCCGTCAATCCCGTTATATCACCAAGCTTTAGGATTTTCCCTGTTTCCTTATCGAATACATAGCTTATTGTGCCATAATCCAAAACACCGCCCATGTACCATTCATATGCAATGGTAACGCTTATAAGGCGTTCGTTTTCAAAGGTTATGTCAGATGTGTTGGTGTAAATATAGCCGGCTTCGTAATCCGCTTCAATGCTTCCGTTTGCAAATTCCACCGCCGAGCTTACATTTTCGCTTTCGAAAAACAGCTTTGCCGCCTCATTGAAATACCTGTTAATCTCATCAAAGCCTTCTCCCTTCTGCGAAAAATAAGGCCTTTCGTAATAAAGCGTAAGCACCCCGTCATAGCCGTTTAAGGTATAGCGTGCTTTGTTTTCTTCTTCAATTATTTCCGTTGTAAGGTCATAATCGGTTTCAAACTCCACACCGGCTTTACCGCCGGCGCAAGCTGAAAGCAACAGCACAAACGCGGTTAATACAGCAGCCAATACACGTTTCATAGAAAACCCTCACCCCTTCTTTTTAGACCAGGAATCCTTAAGAGTAACCGTCCTGTTAAAGGTCAGCTTTTCGGTTTTTGAGTCACGGCAGAAGTAGCCCAGACGAACGAACTGGAACTTATCGCCGGGCGCAGCATCAGCAAGCGACTCCTCCATAACGCAATTTTTATACTCTTTGAGCGACTCCGGATTTAAGTAATCCAAATAATTTTCGCCTTCCTCAAGGCTGTTGATATCCGCTTTGGTGAAAAGCAAGTCGTAAACGTTAACATCTGCCCTAACGTTACGCGAAGCGGATACCCAGTGTACGGTGCCTTTGATTTTTCTGCCGTCAACCGGGTTATTATCGCGCGTTTCCAAATCCGCCGTGCAGATAAGGGTTGTTACGCGGCCATTTTCGTCAGTTTCCGCTCTAAGGCACTTGATGATGTAGGCACCCATAAGCCTTACCTCGCCGTCCACCTTAAGCCGGTGGAACTTAGGAGGAGGCACAAGCGCAAAATCCTCACGCTCAATGTAAAGCTCCCTCGTGAAGGGAATTTTTCTTGTTCCTGCTTCTTCATCCTCAGGATTGTTGGGCACCTCAAAATACTCCGTTTTATCCTCGGGATAGTTTTCTATAACAACCTTAACCGGGTCAGTTACCGCCATGCGGCGAAGTGCCTTTTTATTAAGGTCATTTCTTACGCAATATTCCAAAAGTCCGTAATCAACCACACTGTCAGCCTTGGCAACACCGGCGCGGCGAACAAATTCAATAATCGCCTCGGGTGTGTAGCCCCTTCTGCGTAGCCCGGAAAGGGTTGGCATTCTCGGGTCGTCCCATCCGTCCACCTTGCCCTTTTCCACAAGCTCCCTTAAGTAACGCTTGCTTAAAACGGTGTGGGTAATGTTTATTCTTGCAAATTCAATCTGCCTGGGCTTTTCTTCAAAGCCGATGTTTTCCACCACCCAGTTATACAGGGGTCTGTGATTTTCAAACTCAATGGAGCAAAGTGAATGTGTTATTCCCTCCAATGCGTCCTGAATGGGATGCGCATAGTCATAAAGGGGATAAATGCACCATTTTTTGCCCTGTCTGTGATGCTCAGCATAGACAATTCTGTAAATCGCCGGGTCACGCATATTCATATTAGGCGATGCCATATCAATTTTAGCGCGCAACGTTTTGGAACCCTCGGGAAATTCTCCGTTTTTCATTCTTTCGAAAAGCTCCAGATTTTCCTCTACGCTTCTGTCACGGTAGGGGCTGTTTTTTCCCGGCTCGGTAAGTGTGCCGCGGTATTCCCTCATCTGCTCCTGCGAAAGGTCGCAAACATAGGCCTTTCCGTCCTTAATAAGCTTAATCGCAAATTCATAGCACTTGTCAAAATAATCGGAGCCGTAGTAAATTCCGCCTGTCGGCACAGCGCCAAGCCACTTTATATCATCAATAATAGACTCAACATATTCGTTATCCTCGCGGGCCGGGTTTGTATCGTCAAACCGCAAATTGAAAAGGCCGCCGTATTTTTCCGCGGTGCCGGAATTTATCCAAATCGCCTTGGCACTGCCAATGTGAAGGTAACCGTTAGGCTCCGGCGGAAATCTCGTGTGAATTTTCCTTGCGTAGCCCTCGCTCAGCTCCCCGTCAATAATATCATGTATAAAGTTTGAATATTCCTCTGCCATAAGCTTTCCTACTTTCTTTTAGTTTAAAGTATCAATTGCACTGTCAATCCTTTGTTTAAGCCTGTCACTACCCATAATTTTAAATACGCTGTACATATCTGGAGATGATGTACGGCCGCAAACAGCAATTCGCAAAATCATGGAAACATCGCCAACATGACCCTTGTAACCCTCCGGATTTTCCTTGTAGGCCTTAACATCCTTGCAGAAGCCGTGCTTCTCCGAAAGCTCCCTAATCTTTTCAAACCAGGTGTTATTGTCATCCTCCTCAGAATAAATAAGCTTGTACTCTTTCAAAATCTCCTTAATATCAGCCTTGTCCAGTGCAGTGTCAAAAGTGTAATCCGGGGCGTAAAGCTCGTCAAAGAAAAAGTCCATATACGGCTTAACCTCGCTCCAAATGCCAAAATCCTTTCTGGGCTTTTTGCCGCCGCGGCCGATTTTAAGTATCGAAAGCGTGTAATCCTTATCCTTCGTGAAAAGGGCATAAAATTCCTTATCGTATTCCGCCGACCATGCAGAAACGGCATTGTAAACCTCCTCCGCAC
>CAZITC010000150.1:0-4097 GCA_964542085.1 uncultured Ruminococcus sp.
CAATCTCGGTGTTATGTTCGATAAAACTCCCGACGGTGATATGGTAACTACACACGGCGGCGGAACATCCAGAAAGAGAATGCATGCCTGCAAGGACTATTCCGGTGCGGAAATTATGAGAACACTTCGCGATGAGGTGTTGAACAGAAAAATACCCGTTGCCGATTTCACAGCAGCTGTTGAACTTATTAAGGACGAAAACGGCCGTGTAGCCGGTGCTGTTCTTCTTAACATGGAAACCGATGAATACATGGTTGCAAGGGCAAAAACTGTTGTTATTGCAACAGGCGGCGCAGGAAGACTGCACTATCAAAGCTTTCCGACCTCCAACCATTACGGAGCAACAGCGGATGGACTTGTTATGGGTTACCGCGCGGGCGCACCGCTTCTTTATCAGGATACAATTCAGTACCATCCCACAGGCGTTGCTTATCCTTCGCAGATATTCGGCGCACTTGTTACGGAAAAGGTAAGAAGCCTTGGAGCAATGCTTGTTAACTGTGAGGGTGAAGCCTTCATGCATCCGTTGGAAACACGTGACGTTGCGGCGGCATCTATAATCCGTGAGTGCACTGAGAGAGGCAAGGGCGTTACCACTCCCCTGGGCTCCGGTGTATGGCTGGATACTCCCATGATTGAAATGCTGGGCGGCGAGGGAACAATTGAAAAAAGAATTCCCGCTATGCTTCGTATGTATCTTAATTATGACATTGATATGAGAAAGAAGCCCATTTTGGTTTATCCCACACTGCATTACCAAAACGGCGGTTTAGAAATCGGCGGTGAGGGCTATACTAAGGCAATAGATAACCTTCTTGTTGCAGGTGAGGCTGTCGGCGGTATTCACGGACGTAACAGACTTATGGGTAACTCACTTCTTGACATAATAGTGTTCGGCAGAAACGCAGGTAAGGCGGCGGCAAGACGTGCAAAGGACGTTACACTCGGAAAGATGACACTTTCTCATATTACCGAGTACGCTAAGGAGCTTGAAAAGGCCGGAATTGAAACAGGTCAGGCATCTCCGCTTCTTCTTCCTAAGTATGCTCGCCACGAAAGATAAGGAGCGAAGGGGAATATGGAATATTTAACGGAACTTTGGAACAGCATAATCGGAAATGAATTTATGATCATTTTCCTGATTGCGGCAATAGGCTACCTTATCGGAGCAATCAAAATAAAGGGTATTGAGGTTGGAACAGCCGGAGTTTTGCTTGTTGCGCTTGTGTTCGGCCATTTCATGTCAACAGGCATGGAGGGCGAGGCATACGAGTCGATGATTGACAAATTGGGCGTTATCGGTGATATGGGATTAATTCTTTTTGTAACATCGGTTGGATTTATTGCCGGGCCTAAGTTTTTCAGAAACTTCAAAATCAACGCTACAAGCTATGTTCTTTTGGGTGTTATCATCATTTTGGCCGGAGCTGCCACAACGGTAGGAGTAATAACATTGGCCGGAATAAATACGGACATTGCTGTCGGCATGATGTCAGGAGCTCTTACAAGTACACCCGGCTTGGCGGCGGCCAAGGAGGTTGCTCAAAACCCCAGCTTGGCATCAATCGGATACGGTATAGCGTACCCGTTCGGTGTTATCGGCGTTGTACTTTTCGTTCAGCTTATGCCGAAGATTTTAAGGGTTGATATCGCAAAGGAAAGAGAACAGTTTGAGGCAGCGGCGGCTGTTGAACTTAAGGAAAGCAAGAGAAAATACTTTAAGTTGGACCCGTTCGGTTTCTTCTCGCTTGCACTTGCAATTGTACTCGGAATAATAATCGCCAAGATTACCATTCCGCTTCCGGGCGGCGGAAAGTTTGCGCTCGGAACTTCCGGAGGTCCCTTGATAGCGGGACTTATTCTCGGTCATTTCGGCCATGTTGGCCCAATTAGCCTGAAGGTTGAAAAGAACGTTCTTGAATGTATGAGAGAATTAGGATTGTTTTTATTCCTTTTGGGTGCAGGTACCGAAGCCGGCGGCGGCTTTATCGAACAGCTTGCGGAGCACGGAATAATGCTTTTCGTTTACGGTGCGATAATAACAATTGTTCCGATGATTATCGGATATATAATTGCGTCAAAGGTTTTGAAGCTTAGCATATTCAATACTCTTGGCTCTATTTGCGGAGGAATGACAAGCACGCCGGCGCTTGGAACGCTTATAAGCGTTACCGGTACTGATGACGTTGCTTCGGCCTATGCCGCAACATATCCCTTTGCGCTTGTATGTGTAATTCTTGCAAGCCAGTTTATAGGAATTTTATTATAAAAACAAAAAACATGAGAGCGCCGCTTTTTCGTCGGTGCTCTCATGCCTATAGAAAAAAGAAAGGATGATATAAATGCGTGAGATTAACGTAAGCACTCTTACGGACGTTATCGAAAGACTTTGTATCGATGCAAACTATCACCTTCCGGGTGATGTGAAATGTGCAATTAAGTCATGCCGCGCTGAAGAGGACGGCGATATTGCAAAGGGCATTTTGGACAACATTATAAAGAATTATGAAATTGCGGATGAAGAAAACGTTCCGATTTGCCAGGATACAGGCGTTGCGTGTGTGTTTCTTGAAATCGGACAGGATGTTCACCTTGTCGGCGGCGACCTTACCGAAGCGGTAAACGAGGGCGTAAGAAGAGGCTACACAAACGGATATTTAAGAAAGTCCGTTGTTGCTGACCCCATAAGAAGAGGTAACACCGGAGATAACACACCGGCAATGCTCTATACGGAAATTGTGCCCGGTGAAAATGTGAAGGTGACAGTCGGCCCGAAGGGCTTCGGCAGTGAAAACATGAGCATGATAAGAATGTTCAAGCCGTCAGCAGGTCTTGAGGGAATTAAGAATTTTATTCTTGAAGCAGTGGAAACTGCCGGCCCCAATCCTTGCCCGCCCATGGTTGTCGGCGTTGGTATCGGTGGCACATTTGATAAATGCGCCCTGCTTGCAAAAAAAGCACTTATGAGAGAAACAAATTCTCATAATCCCGATCCATATTATGCGGAGCTTGAGGATGAAATGCTTGAAAAGGTAAACAAGCTTGGAATTGGCCCTCAGGGCTTTGGCGGAAAAACAACAGCTATTGCACTTAACATTGAAACCATGCCGACACATATTGCCGGTATGCCTTGCGCGGTAAACATTAACTGCCATGTTACGCGCCATAAAACGGAGGTGATATAATGGCTGAGAAGCGTATAACCCTTCCTCTTACCGAGGAGATTGCAAAATCACTTCATGCGGGCGATAATGTTCTGCTTACGGGTACAATTTATACCTCGCGTGATGCCGGCCATAAGAGAATGTGCGAAGCCTTGGCGCGCGGTGAGGAAATTCCTTTTGACCCCAAGGATGCAACAATTTATTACGTTGGCCCCACACCGGCTAAGCCCGGCCACGTAATCGGCTCGGCCGGCCCCACAACAAGCGGACGTATGGATGCTTATGCCCCCACAATGATGAGCGTTGGCGCAAGAGGAATGATTGGTAAGGGCGCACGTCTTCCCGAAGTTGTTGATGCTATGAAAAAGTACAGCGGCATATACTTCGGTGCAATCGGCGGAGCAGGTGCTCTTTTGTCGAAGTGCATTAAGGAGTGCGAGCTTATTGCCTTTGAGGACTTGGGAGCGGAAGCGTTGAGAAAGCTTTATGTTGAGGATATGCCCCTTGTTGTTATTATTGACTCGGAGGGTAACAACCTTTACGAGGACGGAAGAAAGGCTTATCTTGAAAGCGTGAAATAATTAAAAAGATGCGTTGAAAATACAACGCATCTTTTTTTGCCCTATTCTATTTCTTGGTGTAACATTTTAAATTCCTCGGTGTTAAAAAATTCCGCCAGGGATATGCCCATACCGTCACACAGCATTTTAATTGTTACAATGCCGGGGTTTTGGCTTTTGCCGTAAAGAATATTTTTGACAGTTGAAGGTGCAATGCCTGATTCTGTTGACAGCTTGTTAATTGTCATCCTTTTCTCTTCGCACAAGTATAAAATTCTGTTTTTTACCGATAAATATGTGCTCATAGCACTACCTCCGTCACTTTTTATACTATCATTATATTATTTTAGTATTGACAAAGTAGGCTATATAT
>CAZITC010000151.1:0-4086 GCA_964542085.1 uncultured Ruminococcus sp.
AATCATAGTAAAAAGTCCTTATTTTTTAATTTATTTTACCACAAAGCACGGTTGTAGTCAATGCAAATTTGGGGTAGCGGCCTCCAAAGCAGCAGAAATATTTTTGTAGAAGGCATCCTCACCCATAAGGTCAACAAGACCGGACTTTGCAAGCGCCTTCATGGGCTGCGGATTAACGTGCGACATTAAAAGCCGAACATTTTTTGCCTTGCAATCCTCGTAAAGCTGAGTGAGCACACGAAGCGCATCGGTATCCAGTGAAGGAACGGCGCCCATCCGGAGAATTATGCAATTAACGCCGTCGCCGGGGTTGATTTTGGCAATTCTTTCGGAAACCGCGAAGAAAAGAGGGCCATTGAACTCATATACATTCACGCCCTCGGGCACATGCATAAGAAGCTCATCCTCGCTGTCCTCACTCTTGGAGCGCCAAGCCTTCACGGCCGACTCATCGCTCATACGCTTCATGAAAAGAACGCAAGCGGCAATTATGCCAATTTCAATAGCAACAACCAGATCGAAAACAACGGTAAGAATAAAGGTTGAAAAAAGCACCAAAATATCGCTCTTTGGCGAGGTTTTAACCATTTTGACAAAGGCTTTTATTCCACACATATTGTAAGCGACGTTAATAAGAATTGCCGCAATGGCCGGCATGGGAATGTACACAGCATAGCGCATAAGCGAAATTAACACAAGCACAAGCACACCGGAGTGAACAATTCCGGCGATGGGGGTTTTTCCGCCGTTTTTAATGTTGGCCGCCGTGCGTGCAATTGCGCCGGTTGCAGGTATTCCGCCCAAAAGGGCAGAACCGATGTTTGCCGCGCCCTGGGCGATAAGCTCGGTATTGGAGCGGTGGCGTCCGCCGGTCATTCCGTCCGCAACAACACAGGATAAAAGCGACTCAATGGCGGCAAGCACCGCAATTGTTAACGCATCCGGCAGAACGGAGGTAACTGATGCGAAGGAAATTTCGGGAAGCTTAAAATGCATAAGTCCGCTTTTAACGCTGTATAAATCGCCGATGGTGTTAACGTTCATGTTAAAGCATGAAACCATGGCGGTGCCGACAACAACCGCTATTAGCGAGGCGGGGATTTTTTTAACAAAGCGCGGAAGCACAAAAAGAATTATAAGGCAAACCGCACCCACAAGCACGGCTGAAAAATTTACCGTGCCGAGGTTATTGAAAAATGCGGAAAGCTTTTCCATTGTTTCAACCGGTGCTTCGCCGTTTTGGTAGGCAACACCGAAAAAGTCTTTAAGCTGGCCGATTAAAAGCGTCATCGCAATGCCGGCGGTAAAACCGGTGGTAATGGAAAACGGAATGAATTTAATCAGCGCGCCAAGATGAAAAATGCCCATTAAAATCAAAAAAATGCCGGCAATAACGGTTGCCAGGGCAAGTGCTGATAAGCCCTTTTCGGCAACAATTCCGGCAACGATTGTTGCAAAGGCCGCTGTGGGGCCGGCAATTTGAACACTGCTTCCGCCGAGAAGCGAGGTAAGAAAACCGGCGATTATTGCCGTGTAAATTCCGGCCTCCGGAGCAACGCCGGATGCAATTGCCAGGGCAATGGATAAAGGAAGCGCGATTATTGCCACAATTATTCCGGAAATAACATCCGATAAAAGCTTTTTCGGACTGTAGCTTTTAAGGTCGGTTAAAAGCATGGGGTAAAAGGTTTTCATTTTCTCATTCTCCTAAACTGTAAATCTTCATTTAATTATAGCAGAAATCGACAGGCTTTGCAAGAAAAAGCATATTGATTTTTTTCGAAGTTGGTGGTATTATAAAAGAAGATATAAAAAAAGAGGTGTTTTTGATATGAAATTTTATAACTTAACCATAAATTTCTTAGGTGACTCTATAACAGAGGGTCACGGTACATCATCGTCGGACAAGTGCTTCACTTCTTTGATCGGCAAAAAAACCGGTGCAACCGTCAGAAATTACGGAATAGGCGGAACGCGAATTGCAAAATATACGGACGAAAATGAGGAGTATGAAAAAAGGGGTAATTTTTGCACGAGAATGAAAACGATGGAGGATGCGGATATGTGTGTTGTATTCGGCGGCACCAACGATTACGGACACGGCAAAGCACCGTTCGGTGAGTTTTCCGACAGGGATGAGAGCACGTTTTACGGCGCTTGTCATAAGATGATTTCATATCTGGCCGATAAATACGGTGGGAAAACCTTCTTTATTATGACACCGCTCCACAGACTTGGCGAGGAAAATAAAAACATGCACGGAAAAACCCTGAAGGATTATGTTGATGCAATTCGTGAGGTGGCAGAATATTATTCGGTTCCCGTTCTGGACCTTTGGGCGGAAAGCGGCCTTTGTCCCGCTATAGAATCGCACAGAGAGCGCTTTGTGCCAGACGGACTTCATCCGTCGGATGCTGGCCATGAAATTTTGGCCAATAAAATCATTTCGTACATTAAAAAACTGTAATATAAAAAGGAGGAATTAACATGGTAGAAAAAATCAGCTACGGCAGAGTGGGCGAGAATGAGGTTTTTCTTTTTAAGTTAGATAACGGAAAGGGCTTGAAGGCGGAAATTATAAGCTACGGCGGAATTTTGAGAACGCTTACATATAACGGTGTGGATGTTGTGCTCGGACGTGACAGCCTGAATGAATATATGGACAATTCCGGTTGCTACGGTGCGCTCATCGGAAGAAATTCCAACAGAATTGCAAACGGCGAATTTGTCTTGAACGGCAAAAAATATACATTGGCTAAGAACAACGGCAACAACAACCTGCACGGCGGCCTTTTGGGATTCGGAAAAAGAGTGTGGGAGGCAAAGGCCGTTGACAAGGATGAGCCGGGGGTTGTGTTAAGCCTTGTCAGTGCGGACGGGGACGAGGGATTCCCCGGCAAGGTGAAGGTTAAGGTGACCTACACTCTTACCAAGGAGAACTCGGTTAAAATTCATTATGAAGGAAAAGCCAGTGAGGACACACTGCTTAACATGACAAACCATTCATACTTTAACTTAAACGGCCATACATCTGGCACGGTGGATAACCATGTGCTTACAATGGCATCAAGCTTTTACACACCGAACACGGCTGAATGTATGCCCTACGGCGTTGTAGAAAGCACAGAGGGCACACCCTTCGATTTCAGAGGCGGCTTAAGGCTGGGGGACGGCTTTGCCTCGGAGCATGAGCAGATAAAGCTCTTCGGCGGCTATGACCATAACTTTGCGTTAGACGGCTTCGGCTACAGGCATTTTGCAACCCTCGTCGGCGAGGTGAGCGGTATAAAAATGGATTGCTATACCGACAGACCGGCTGTTCAAATTTATTCCGGCAACGGAATTGACGAAGAAAGAGTTTGCAAGGAAGGGGCAAAGTACCCGATTCACGGCGGTGTTTGCCTGGAAACCCAGGTATTCCCAAATGCAACCGAATACAGCCATTTCCCCTCACCGGTGCTTAAAAAAGGTGAAAAGTACGACACAACAACAGAATTTAAATTTTCAAAGGGAGAATAAATATGCTTAAAAACGGGGAAAAATGGTTTGATACCGACGGTAATGAGATTCACGCTCACGGCGGATATATAATTTTTCATGACGGATGGTATTACTGGTACGGGGAGGACAGAAGAGATAATATTTATGTTTCCTGCTACCGCTCCAAGGATTTGAAAAGCTGGGAATTCAGAAATCACGTGCTGACAACCGAGTCACCCACAAAGGCAATTAGGGTGCAGACAGACCTTTTGTTAAAGCGCGCGGACGGTGGAAAGGTTAATTTGGAGCGCCCGAAGGTGCTTTATAACAAGAAAACCGGAAAATTTGTAATGTGGGCTCACTATGAAAACGGAGTGAACTATCTTTGCGCGGCCGCGGCCGTTGCTACCTGCGATACGCCCGACGGTGATTTTTGCTATCACGGCTCCTTCAATCCCTACGGTAATATGTCGCGCGACTGCACACTTTTTGCCGATGGCGACAGGGCTTATTTTGTTTCCGCTTCTCGTGATAATAAGGATTTGGCAGTTTACCTTTTGGCAGATGACTATTTGAATGTGGCACGTCAGGTGAACACACTCTTCC
>CAZITC010000152.1:0-4076 GCA_964542085.1 uncultured Ruminococcus sp.
TCTCCTCCGCTGTAAAATCGACGGAGGTGCGCACCTATTTCGGAATTGTGTTTTCCTCGGCAATACTTATTGTCTTCAATTGCAGACATCTTTTTGACAACGTATTTCAAGCTTTGCACCACGCCTTTTTCCAGGTTGCTTCTATAATAACAACAACCGGCTATGCAACGGTTGATTATGACCTTTGGCCTTCGTTTTCAAAGGCAATTATAGTGGTTCTTATGTTCATCGGAGCGTGCGCCGGAAGCACCGGCGGTGGAATAAAGGTTTCGCGAATTGTTATTTTGTGCAAAAGCATTATTAAGGAAATACGTGTTACCGCTCATCCCAAAAGCACCGTAAAACTTACCATGAACGGACGTGTTATAGAGCACGAAACTCTCCGCGCCGTCAACGTATACATGTCGGCCTATGTTATTATTGCCACAGCCTCCATACTTATCATAAGCTTGGACAATTTTGATTTCACCACAAACTTTACCGCTGTGGCTTCGGCAATAAATAATATAGGTCCCGGCCTTGCAAAGGTGGGACCCACACAGAATTTTTCAATTTTCTCCAACCTGTCAACCTTCGTTTTAACCCTTGACATGCTGATCGGACGACTGGAAATTTTCCCGATGCTAATGTTATTTTCTCCTCTTACCTGGAAAAAATAAGCCGCTTATTTATTGTAAGGCTCGGACGAAACTCCCAAAAAGGAAAAGCCCTGTTCTTCAACAGCTGCCTTAAGCTTAGCACTGTCCGGCTCACCTTCGCTGATGATTACGGTTTCCCCCTTCTTGTGTGAGGAGCTGACCTCTGCCACATCAAAGCCGGCTTTAATGGCTTCGTTCATATGTGCTTCGCACATAGGACATTTCATTCCGTCAATTTTTAATACAGTTTTTATCATAATTATTTCTCCTTCATACTAATAAACTCATAACCGGCCGCATTTATTGCGGCTCTTATTTTTTCTTCACTTTGCACTTCGCATGAAATAACGGTAACCCTTCCCTTTTTGTGGCTTGCTTCAACGCTTGCTTCGCTATAAAGCGTTTTGACAGCCTTGGTAACACGTGCTTCGCAATGCTCACACATCATTCCCTTAACCTTAAGATCGAGCGCATGACTGCCGTACCTTTTAGGACAAACCTTTACCCCATTTAGTCTTAATGCGTTGGAAACAACCGAAAAGCTTGACAGGCTCATTGCGGCCGCGCCAATCATCGGATTTAAGGTAAGACCGAAGGCCGTAAAGCAACCTGCGGCAATGGGAATACCGATTGCGTTATACACAAACGCCCAAAAAAGGTTTTCCTTTATATTCTTCACAACCGCACGGCTTAGGCTGATTGCGGCCGGAACATCCGTAAGTGTGCTTTTCATAAGCACAACATCTGCCGCATCAATTGCAACATCGGTTCCGGCACCGATTGCAATTCCAACATCGGCACATTTAAGTGCAGGAGCATCATTTATTCCGTCGCCGACCATGGCAACCCTTCCGTTTTTCGAAAGAGCTTTAACCGCCTCTGTCTTGCCCTCCGGCAAAACACCTGCAATAACATTTTCAATACCTGCTATCTCAGCAATCGCTTTTGCTGTTTTTTCATTGTCCCCGGTAAGCATTGTAACACTTATGCCCATATTCTTAAGTCTATCAACCGCCTCACGTGCCTCCGGCTTTATGGCATCACACGCCGCAATAATACCTATAAGCACATCGTTTTTCACAAAGAAAAGCGGTGTTTTTCCTTCCGCAGAAAGCTTCTCGGCGGCTTGCTCCGCCTCGCCGTCGATTTTTGCCCTTTCCCTTGCCGAATTAAGATTGCCCGCAAAAATCACATCACCGTTCAGCTCTGCCTTTACACCGCTTCCCGGAAGAGCCGAAAAGCCCGTCACATTCTCCGGATTTACATTTTTCTCTTTGCCGCAGGCAATAACAGCGCGTGCCAACGGATGCTCGCTTTTTGCCTCCACGCTGACAGCGATGTTCAAAAGCTCCTCTCCGTCACACTGCCCAAACGGAATAACATCTGTTACAATCGGCTCGCCGTAAGTTACGGTGCCCGTTTTATCCACGGCAACGACCTTTATTTTTCCTGCATTTTCAAGGGTTTCCGCCGTTTTGAACAAAATACCGTTTTTAGCGCCGACACCGTTGCCGACCATTATTGCAACCGGAGTTGCAAGTCCCAACGCGCACGGACAGCTTATAACAAGCACGGAAATTGCACGCGCAAGCGCAAAATCAAAGCTTTTACCTATGATGAGCCACAGTGTCAGAGTCACAATTGCTATAAGAATAACCGCCGGAACAAAAACTCCGGACACCTTATCTGCCAGCTTTGCAATAGGTGCCTTTCCGGCCGATGCATCGCTGACCATTTTTATAATTTTCGCCAACGCAGTGTTTTCGCCCACATTTGTGGCGCGGCATTTCAAAAATCCGAAGGTATTCATTGTGCCTGAGGACACGCTGTCCCCGACCGATTTATCAACCGGCATGCTTTCGCCAGTAAGAGCGGACTCATTTACGGCGCCGGAGCCTTCTTCCACAATGCCGTCAACCGGAATGGAGTCACCTGGCTTAACAATAAAAATATCCCCCGGTTTAACCTCTTTAACCGGAACAAGACGTTGCTCCCCATCCACCTCAATCAGTGCGGTTTCAGGAGCAAGCTTCATTAAGCTTTTCAAGGCATCCGTTGTTTTTCCTTTAGAGCGTGCCTCCAGCATTTTGCCCACCGTAATTAAGGTTAAAATCATTGCTGCCGACTCAAAATAAAACTCGTTCATCAGCACCATGGCGGCTTCATTATCACCCAAGGCCACGGCCTCCGTCATCATAAACAACGCATAGACACTCCACACAAAGGATGCTCCGGAGCCGATTGCCACCAGTGTATCCATATTAGGTGCGCGCTTGACCAGTGCTCTAAAGCCACTTGTGAAAAATTTGCCGTTAATAACCATAACCGTTGCTGCCAATATCATTTGCACAAGGCCTACCGCCACACAGTTATGCTCAAAAAACTTCGGCAACGGAAAGCCGAACATCATTGCACCCATTGAAAAGTACATCAAAATAAAAAGAAACACTACCGATGCGCAAAGCCGCTTTAGGATTTTTCTGCTGTCATTATATTCTTTTGCCGGCTTTTTTGCCTCTTCACCGATGCTTGCGCCGTATCCGGCCTTACTTACGGCATTTATCACATCCTCCGTGGTGAAGCTTCCTTCCACGTTCATGGAATTTGTAAGAAGGTTTACCGCGCACGATGAAACACCCTGAACGCCGGACACCGCCTTTTCAACCCGTGCCGCACAAGCCGCACAGCTCATACCGGTAACATTAAACTGTTGCAAAAAATCACCCCGTCTTTATTCTGTCCAAAAAGCCGTTATTTCATAAGTCTTTGCACAACAGCCGTAAGTTCTTCAACCACTTCGTCCTTACCGTCACGAATATCACGGACAACACAACCCTTAATATGATCGGTCAAAATTTCCCTGTTGAACGAATTGATTGCCGCACTGACAGCTGTTGACTGAACTAAAATATCCATGCAGTAGGCATTTTCCTCCATCATAGACTCAAGCCCTCTCACCTGTCCCTCAATACGCTTAAGGCGGTTGATCAGAGCCTTCCTTCTGCTATCATCCCTTACAGTTTGTTTTTTAATACAATTCGAATTTTCGTGCACAAAAACACCCCCTACAGGTATTTTATACCTGTAGGGGGTATTTGTCAAGAGAAATCACTGAACAATTACATTCTTTTTTTCAAGCACAAAGCGATTATAGACCATTGCCGCCGCTACAAACACAAGCGAAATTACCGAAAGTACCTGCTGTCCGTAAACCGATATTCCGAAAACCGTGTTTCCGTTTTCGCCGATAAGCGAAAGCAACTTGCCGCCCGCAAGTGATGCCGCAAATCCCAAAAGACCGCCGATGCAATTTTTTATAGCCATTGCATCAACCACGTATTCCGCATCAATGTAGCTGTATATCATGTTAAATGAATTTTGGTTTGTGCCCGCCAGACTGACAGAATACAAAACCGTGAACACAATTACGCACCAAAC
>CAZITC010000153.1:0-4012 GCA_964542085.1 uncultured Ruminococcus sp.
CCTTTGGCTTAAAAGGCGAGGCTATACCGGAATTTTCGGTTTACGATGCGGCCAAGGTAGGATTTTCGGAAGTTGTTTTTATTCTAAAAAGGGAGATTGAAAAAAATTTCCGTGAGCTTATCGGGAAAAGAATTGAAGAAAAAATAAGCGTTAAATATGCGTATCAGGAACTTTTTAAGCTGCCGGAGGGATTTTCTGTACCGGATGGAAGACAAAAGCCCTGGGGTACGGCTCATGCGCTTTTGTGCGCAAGGGATGTGATAGATTCGCCCTTTGTTATAATTAATGCGGATGATTACTACGGCAAAAACTGCTTCGGTATATTAAAGGAGCATTTTGATAAATGCAGTGACTTTGCAATGGCAGCCTACAGCGTGGAAAACACTTTGTCCGAAACCGGTAAGGTAACCCGCGGCGTTTGCCGGACAGAGGACGGCTATCTTACGGATATAAATGAGGATAGGGAGGTTGTTCGCGGCAGTTATCCTTCCGGTACACCGGTTTCAATGAATATGTGGGCATTAAATGAGGGTGTGTTTGATACCCTGGAGGATTATTTCCGCGACTTTTTGATTGAGCACGGAAATGAGCTTGGCTCGGAATTTTTGCTTCCTTTGGCAATCGGTCGCGGTATTAAGGAAGAAAAATGGCGCGTTTGCGCTTATCATACTGACGATAAGTGGTACGGCGTTACCTATCGGGAGGATGCCGAAGGCGTTCGTCGGGCACTCAGAAAAATGCAGAAAGCCGGCTTATACGACTGAAAAAGATGCACTGAAATCCGTGCATCTTTTTTAATCTAAAAATAATCTAAATTTATTTTTTGTTGATTTTCATCCACCGCAAAAAGGCTTTAACGGCACTTATCAACAGGTTTTTGAACGTTATCCACATCTAAAACGGGATAAATCAATGGGGGTGTGGATAACTCTTGTTTCCCTTGGTACAAAGGCGTTTTAAGCTCTGACCGATATTAAAGACAAAAACTTACAATTTAGAAGAGGGCTTGACAAGAATATTCATAAGAATATTTTTTTATGCATATGGATAATAAATTGACAGATAAAATTAATTATGGTATAATGAGTTTAATCGTGAAACGATTAAACTCATTGAATGGCCTGACGGCAATCCATGAAACCTACGGTTTCATGGATTGAGCTTGCAGCTCATGAATTGCACCTTACGGTGCATAAATATATTTACTATTCTTAAAAAAATTGATGGGCTTTCCGTTTTACGGAAAGAAAAATAAAATTAATTAAGAAAGAGGAGATTGTTATGGCGAAATACGGATTGCAGATGTATTCGGTGAGAGATTTAACCGGAAATTCAATGAAGGATGCTCTTGAAAAGGTAGCGGCTTTGGGTTACCACTATATAGAGTATGCCGGTTTTTTCGGAAACTCGGCCGAGGATATTAAGGCGTGGATGGATGAGCTTGGCCTTGAGTGCTCCGGAACGCACACGCATCTTAACGCACTTACTGATGAAAATATTGAAGAAACAATAAAGTATCACAAGACAATCGGCTGTGACAACATTATTGTACCCAGCTGTGACTGGTCAACAAAGGAAAAGTGTGAGGGTGTTCTTGCGGCTTTTGAAAAGGCACAGAAGACCTTGGCAGAGCACGGAATAAGACTTGGTTATCACAACCATTCCATGGAATTTTTACCGACACCGGACGGTATTGTTTTCGAGGATGAGCTTTTCGAAAAAACAAATGTTGAAATGGAAATTGACACCTTCTGGCTTTTCAATTCCGGACGTAACACAATTGAATACCTTGAAGCACATAAGGACAGAATTAAGGTTATACATATTAAGGACGGTATTCCTTCCGCTGCGGAGGATAAGGTTTACGGACGTGCGCATAATAACGTACAGGGAAAATCACTCGGCTCCGGCGAAGCACCGGTTAAGGCTGTGCATGATTGGGCGGTTAAAAACAACGTGCTTATGGTTGTTGAGTCTGAAGGCTTGGATCCCACAGGTATTGAAGAGGTCGGCCGTTGCATAGATTATCTTAATTCCATTGACTGATAAATCCAAGGAAGCTTGATTGTTCGGAGGAGAAGAATATGTCTGAAAAAAAATTTAAGGTTGCGCTTACCAAGCTGGTTGATTATTTTAAGCTGGAGCACATTTTTGAGCCTGAGGACGTTGAAAAGCTGAAAATAATTAATTCGGATGTTTATAGACCGGGGATTCAGCTGGCGGTTGATTATTTTGAATATTTTGATAAAACAAGAATACAGCTTTTCGGAAAGGTGGAGCATGCATATCTTTCTTCTCTTTCTTCCTCCAAGCGCTACGAGGTGTTGGACACACTGTTTTCACACATGCCGCCTGCGGTTATTGTAACCCGCGGCCTGGAAATTTACCCCGAAATGGAGGATACCGCAAGGAAGTACAAAATTCCGCTGTACAGGACAGAAACCGGTACCTCGTCATTTATGAGCGCGCTTATTGCTTGGCTTAATGTTGAGCTTGCACCACGCGTAACAAGGCACGGCGTGCTGGTGGAGGTTTACGGCGAGGGTGTTTTAATGCTCGGCGAAAGCGGAGTGGGCAAAAGCGAGGCGGCTGTGGAGCTATTGAAGCGCGGCCACCGTCTTGTTGCGGACGATGCGGTTGAAATAAAAAGGGTTTCTTCCATATCGTTAATCGGCTCTGCTCCGGAGATAATAAGGCATTTTATTGAAATAAGGGGTATCGGCATTGTTGATGTAAGAAAAATATTCGGTATGGGTGCTGTTAAAAATTCCGAAAAAATAGACCTTATTATAAATATTGAGCAGTGGAACAAGGAAAAATCGTATGACAGGCTTGGGCTTGAGGAACACACAACCGAGATTTTGGGTATTAAGGTGCCAAGCCTTACCGTGCCTGTAAGGCCGGGACGTAATCTTGCGGTGATTGTGGAGGTTGCGGCAATGAACAACAGGCAGAAAAAAATGGGCTTTAATGCCGCGGAGGAGCTTTCGGAGCGCTTGACCAAGCAAATGGAAATGACAATGCGCGAGGAAGCGGAAGACGAAGAGTAAAGGAGAAAACAGTATGTATTATTTAGCGATTGATTTGGGCGGAACAAACATAAAGGCCGGATTGGTTGACGGCGAGGGTAATATTTTATCGCGTGCACAAAGACCTACCGGCGCACAAAGAGATTATAAGGAAATTGTAAAAGATATGAGTCTTTGCGCCATTGAAGCGGCGGAAAATGCCGGCGTTTCTATGGACGAGATTGAGTCGGTCGGCATCGGCAGCCCGGGCACGATTGATAATAAGCGTGGTGTGATTGTTTATGCAAACAACATTAACTTCAGAAACACACCTGTGCGTGAGGAAATGCAAAAATATATCGACAAGCCGATATATATGGGTAATGACGCAAACTGCGCGGCGCTCGGCGAATATGTTATGCTTAAACAGCCCATGGACTGCTTCGTGTTTGTAACACTCGGCACAGGCGTCGGCGGCGGCATTGTAATTGACGGTAAGCTTTTCACCGGCTTTAACGGTGCGGGAGCGGAGCTTGGCCATGTTATGCTGTATAAGGACGGAATTGAATGTACCTGCGGACGTCGCGGCTGTTATGAGCGCTATGCTTCCACAACGGCTGTTATTGATATGACAAAACGCGCTGTTAAGGAAAATCCCGGGTCATACCTTGCATCCCTTTGCGATAACGATGTTGAAAAGGTTGGCGGAAAAACAGCATTCACCGCAAAGGAAAACGGTGATGCACTCGGAACGAAAATTGTTAACGAGTGGATTGAAAATGTAGCAGCGGGAATAACGGATATTATAAACACCTTCCAGCCGGAAATCCTTGCAATCGGCGGTGCCATAAGCAGAGAGGGCGATGCAATATTAAAGCCCATAATTGAATATGTTGAAAAGAACAGATATTCGCGCGATGTGGAGCAAACAAAAATTCAGATTGCCAAGTACGGAAACGATGCGGGTCTTATCGGTGCGGCGTTCCTTGGCAAATATTAATAGC
>CAZITC010000154.1:0-3968 GCA_964542085.1 uncultured Ruminococcus sp.
GTATTGACACACGAAGAATAACCTGGAAGCGCTGTGTGGATATGAACGACAGACAGCTTAGGTTTACCGTGGACGGAATGGGTGGCAAGGCAAACGGCGTGCCCAGAGAGGACGGCTTTGACATTACGGCAGCAAGTGAGGTTATGGCTGTTTTGTGCCTGGCCGACTCCTTATCCGACCTGAAGGAGCGACTTTCACGCATAATTGTCGGCTACACATATGACGGAAGAAGCGTAACTTGCGGCGACTTGAAGGCGGAGGGCGCCATGACGGCGCTTTTGAAGGATGCGGTATGCCCCAATCTTGTGCAAACGCTGGAGCATACTCCGGCATTTTGCCACGGCGGCCCCTTTGCGAATATTGCGCACGGATGCAACTCTCTTCTTGCAACCAAACTGGCGTTAAAATCCGCCGACTACACGGTTACAGAGGCCGGTTTCGGTGCTGACCTGGGTGCTGAGAAGTTTTTGGATATTAAGTGCAGAAAGTCCGGACTTACGCCCGATGCAGTGGTTATTGTTGCAACGGTGCGCGCCCTTAAAATGCACGGCGGCGCGGCAAAGACCGAACTGGCTGAGGAAAATACCGAGGCCTTGGAAAAGGGAATTCCCAATCTATTGCGCCATGTTGCAAATATTAAGGATGTATTTTCACTTCCGTGTGTGGTTGCATTAAACCGTTTCCCGACAGATACAGATAATGAGGTTGCGCTCGTTATGAAAAAGTGCGGTGAGCTTGGGGTGAACGCAGTTGTTTCGGATGCGTGGGCCTTGGGTGGAAAAGGCGGCGAGGAGCTTGCAAAGGAGGTTGTTGCCCTTTGTGAGCAGAAAAACGACTTTAAGCTTGCCTATGACGATACACTTTCAATTGAGGAAAAGATTGAAAAAATTGTAAAGGATGTGTATCGTGGAGATGGGGTTATTATTACTCCAAAGGCGAAAAAGGAAATTGAAGCCATCGACAAGCTCGGCTTTTCAAAGCTTCCCGTTTGTATGTCCAAAACACAGTACAGCTTTTCGGATAATCAAATGCTTTTGGGCGCACCGGAAGGCTTTACCGTTACCGTAAAATCTGTAAAGGTATCGGCCGGAGCAGGCTTTATTGTGGTTATGACCGGCGATATTTTGTCCATGCCGGGACTTCCCAGGGTGCCTGCGGCAGAGGGCATTGACGTGGATGACGACGGAAAAATTACAGGACTGTTTTAAAGCATAATTTAAAAAGGAATACCGCAAATAAGCGGTATTCCTTTTTAAATTATGCTTTACAAAATAAGGAAAATGTGATACAATAAAACGGAATGAAAGGCGGCGTATATAATGGATAAAAATTTCATTGCTGACAGAGTTAGGCCCCTTCAGGCTTCGGCAATAAGAGAAATATTTAAAATGGTTGGGCAAAGTGACATTATTTCCTTTGCCGGCGGCAACCCTTCATCTGAAATTTTTCCGGAGGAGGAGCTGGCACGCCTTGCCAACGATATTATTAAAAATGAGGGGGTACAGGCTCTTCAGTACGGTGTGACTGAGGGCTATGCACCTTTAAGAAATTATATAATTGAGGAAATGAAAAAGGAAGGCATTATGAGCGAGAGTGACGGATGCCTTATTACAACCGGCGGCCAGCAGGTTATTGATTTTTGCGCAAAAAGCCTTATAAATGAAGGCGATGTTGTTGCGGTTGAGGCACCGAGCTTTATCGGCGGTCTTAATGCGTTGCGCTCCTACGGCGGAAGGCTTGTCGGCATTGAAATGGAGGATGACGGGCTTGATACCGTTGCCCTGGAAGAGCTGGCGAAAAAAGAAAAAATTAAGCTTTTGTACACAATTCCCACCTTCCAAAATCCCACGGGAATAACAATGAGCCTTGAAAAAAGAAAAGAAGTGCTCCGTCTGGCGGAAAAGTACGACTTTTATATTTTGGAGGACAACCCCTACGGAAAACTTAGGTTTTCGGGTGAGGATGTTCCTGCAATAAAGACCATGGATACAACGGGTCGCGTTATTTATGCAAGCTCATATTCGAAGCTTATTTCGCCCGGTATGAGAATAGGATACGGCATTATGCGCCATGATATTTTTGACAGAATGGTTGTCTGCAAGCAGGCTTCCGATGTGCACACGCCTTGCCTTACACAGATGATGGTGTATCGCTTTGTTACGGAGTACGATTTTGAAAAGCACATTAAAAAAAGTATTGATATGTACCGTGAAAAGTGCAAACTTATGACTGAGTGCATTGACAGGTATTTTCCCGATAATATTTCACACACTAATCCGGAGGGCGGAATTTTCCTTTGGTGCCGCTTTGATAAGGATGTGGACACGAAGGAGATTATGAAAAGCTGTGTGGAAAACAAGGTTGTTTTCGTTCCCGGTGCCACCGCGATGGTGGATATTGACAAAAAGTGCAATATGTTCAGATTAAATTATTCAACACCCACATTAAGCCAGATTGAACAGGGAATGAAAATTATGGGTGATGTGCTAAAGAGTGTATAAGAGAGGTTAATTGATATGTCAGAAGAAAGAAAAATGAGGGTATTCAGCGGTATTCAGCCATCGGGCGAGCTTGGCCTCGGCGGATATTTGGGTGCTGTTAAAAATTGGCTTCGTATGCAGGATGAGTATGATTGTTGCTTCTGCGTTGTGGACGAGCACTGTATCACGGTTAGGCAGGAGCCGGCCGTGCTCAGAAAAAGGTGCATGGAATTTATGGCGCTTTATTTGGCCTGCGGACTTGACCCGGAAAAAAGCCTTATATATTTCCAAAGCCATGTTCCGGCTCACGCACAGCTTGCGTGGGTGTTAAATTGCTACACCTATATCGGCGAGCTTTCCAGAATGACGCAGTTTAAGGATAAATCGGCGCGCCATGCGGATAATATTAATGCCGGGCTTTACACATATCCGACCCTGATGGCGGCGGATATACTTTTGTACCAAACGGACAAGGTGCCGGTAGGCATTGACCAAAAACAGCATTTGGAGCTTACGCAAACACTTGCAAAGCGCTTTAACAGTATTTACGGGGAGGTTTTCACCGTTCCCGAGGCGGTTATTCCTAAAGTGGGCGCAAAAATAATGAGTCTTTCGGACCCCACAAGCAAAATGAGCAAGTCGGACCCCAAGGGTAATATTGCCGTTTTGGATGCGCCCGAGGTTATAATGAAAAAGTTCAAAAGTGCCGTTACAGATTCGGATGCTAAGATTGAATATAAAGAGGGCAAGCACGGAATTAACAACCTTTTATCAATATATTCCATTGCTTCCGGCGAAAGCATTGAGGATGCTGTCGCACGCTTTTCCGGCTTGGGCTACGGCGATTTTAAGATTAAAACCGCCGAGGCTGTTATTGAAATGCTTCGCCCCGTGAGAGAGCGCTTTGACGATATAATCAAAAACAAGGATTATATTGAAAGTGTGTATAAAAACGGTGCGCAAACTGCCGGAAGAATTGCAGACAGAACACTTTCCAAGGTATATAAAAAGCTGGGCTTTGTTGCAAGATAGGAGGGTGAAAATTGAGCGAATATGTAAAAATTATATTATCGTTTGTATGCGCGTTTGTTTTAGCCTTCGCTTCCACGCCGCTTGTTAAAAAGCTTGCAAGAAAAATCGGTGCGATTGATGTGCCTAAGGATAACCGCCGTATGCACACCGATGCAATTCCGCTTATCGGCGGACTTGCAATTTGCTTGGGCTTTTTGGTATCAACCCTTATTTTTACACCTGTTGATAGTATAACCACCGACAAAAAAATAGCGGCAATTTTGTGCGGCGCACTTATCATGGTTGTTCTTGGCGTTTTTGATGATAGGTATGCGCTCGGCGCAAAGTTTAAGCTTGCTGTGCAAATTGTTGCGGCGGCAATACCCGTTATTGCCGGCGTTAAAATTGAGCGCATAATGCTTCCGTTTATGGAAAGCGGAGGTATTGAATTCGGATGGATGGCATACCCCATTACAA
>CAZITC010000155.1:0-3967 GCA_964542085.1 uncultured Ruminococcus sp.
CTTCAACAGATACATTCTTGGTAATAACCTTTACTTCGTAATCACCGATTTCATTCTGACCTAATTCAACAATTCCGTTTGAAGATGTTGTAAATTCGCCTTCACCATCAACTAATTTTCTGTACTGAACTTCATTTGTATATTTAGAATTTATCGGCTCAGCAACAGTAATCTTCACATATGTGTATGTTCCGTTTGTTTCCAATACCTGATCATTTCTGTTCTTAATACCTTTCTTAGCCATATCAGTCTTGGTTAAGAATCCGTTTTCAACTCCGTCCTCACCATTTACAACAGATACAGTAATATTACTTGTTCCGCTTATGTGATCAATAGTAACATTAACTTTAGCTGAATTTGTGTTACCAACTTTATCAGTAACAGTCACTCTATACCAACCATCAACAGTTGCATAATATTTACCTTCTGTTGCTGATACTTGAGTATATTCACCGTCTTCGGTTTCACAATACTCAACTACAGTAGAAGTAACACCGGACTCATTATCAATTGCTGATATATTAAGTTCCTTCTTACCTTCACTTTGAGCACCTGCTTCAATACTAGCTTCAGGAACAGTCTTATCAACCATAATCTTTACTGATCCGGTCATTGAATTACCGGCTTTATCTGTTACTTTAATTGTTACATCACTATTTGTTGTAGCATTGAAAGTATATGCGCTGCTATCAGTAATTTCAATATATTCATCATCAATCAAAATCTCATACTTACCGATACCACTTAAACTATCTGTTGCATTTATGTCAGATTTTGATATAGTCTTATCTTTTGCCCAGTCAGTCATTTTAATACTATCTACATTAAGTGTAGGCTGATCACCATCATAAAATACATCTACACCATTTTGAAGTGTATCTGCTAAAATGTACACACTACCGATCTTTGCAATAATATAATAGTCAGACTGTGAAGCAATGTTCATTTTGCCTTCCTTTAAATCAGATGCAGTCTCACTATTGTAAATAGAAGCAAGTCCTGTTTGTGTAGTTGTATCAGGTGCTGTTAATTTGCTTACAGGAACATATTTAACAGTTGCATAGTTAGCAACATCTGTATTTACTGTTACTGTCTGAGAATAACCAGTACCCGAACAATTGTTATCCCAATCAGTCTTTTTTCCTTCTCCAATAGAAACAAATTCACCTGTAGGAATAATTGTTGCTTCTTTCTTTTCGGTTTCAATATTTATTTTATCAGCAGTAGGATCGATGTTTTCCTTATCTAACGCCAATTTAGGATTAGTGATAGTGAATTTATGATCACCATAAGCAGCATTATCCTTAACTGTAAACTTCAAAGTAGCAACTGTTGCAGGAGTTTCGTTCGCAGCAATTCCTATTTCTTTAGTACTGTCATAAAGAACAGTTGAAATTACACTTGATTCACCAGTTGTTGTATTTAATTTTACATCTTCGCCTTCAACTTCTAATCCAAATTCATCGTTATCATAAATAACATCAAAAGATATTACATCGGCGGTCGCTGTACCTAAACCAGAGATAGTTACAGGCATACTTATTACAGAACTATGTTCATAACCGGAATCATTAATATCACCGGTAATATTAAGTTTTGCATTAACAACTGTAGTAGAAAGTGTAAATGTATATTCCTTAGATACTCCACCTTTAGCTAATACATTAACTTTATACACACCGCTTTCTGTAACAGCCTTACCCTCTGCAGGAATATCCTCAGCACCAGCGCTTCCGCCTTCTTTTGTAATAGTCGCTTTTGTAATATTTGTACCCTCATATTTAACTGTTACACCATTAGGTTCATAGTATGTCTTATCTTCTATTTCTTTGTCACCGATTTTAGCAATTGCTGTATTGGCAGATACACTAACATTTAAAGAGGTTTCTGTAAGATTACTTGAATCAAAATCATAGAAAATAATCTGATCACCCTCAACAGTAAAAGCTGTATCTTTATCATTTGACGAAACTACCTTAGATAAACTTTCGAAAGCAGTATCTTTAACATTAAACTTCAATGTCGCAAGAGTAACAGAACCGTCTGTCAATGCAAGATTGCCATTTTCATATATATATCTTACTGTGCCATATTTTTCTAAATCAAGCTCAGCGGAAGTATCACTTGCACTTGAATCACTTGCAACATATTCAAATAAACTACTATCGTAACTTAATTTAAACATTGCTGTATAAAAAGCTGATATTGCTTCGCTTGAAGCAACTACGTCAACAGTAAAACTTTCACCGGGTCTAACTGTTGATGCTTCATTCGGATAATGTGCAACATAACTCAATTCAATAGTATCTGTTCCCACATCAAGCAAACTTATATTTGCGGCGGACACGGGAAGTGCCAACGTTGTAAGTATTAATGCCAATGTCAGCATTAATGATAAAAATTTTTTCATGACTTAAAAGTCCCCCTTAAAATTATTGTTTATTTATTCAGTCTGTGGGTGTTGATTTCGACCACCGCAGACCGTATAAATCAAAATTATTATTCGTTTGTGTTTTATTTATTTAACCACTGACTTCTGCTTCCTGTAAGCTTGCTTGCCGAGAAGTTTGTATCTCCCTCAAACAACTTTTTAAGCATACGATATTCGGATAATGTTATATCACCATTCATATCATAGTCAATTGCAGACTTAATTGCATCATCCGGAGTAGCTCTGTCTAAAGCATAGTTCAAAGCCTCTGCCTTTGCTTCTGTCTTAACAGCCTCATCAACATCTGCACCTTTTAAAGCTTCATCACTTGCAAATGCATCCTTACCATCGGTTGTCGATACCAAACCAAGGTTACCAAAAGAGATATTTGTATCAGGATTGCTTACAAGATAAATAACTTTTTGTGTTTTAACAGTATCTCCGATACTTGCATCAACTGTTACTTTAGCAGCAAATACGCCCTCTTTTAAGCTTACTTTATTAAGTTCAGCATTTACCTCTATCTTACCTGCAGGTGCCTTAAATTCGTATGATACACTATATTCACCGACTTTTTCGGGCAATATAGCCTCTGTACCACCTTGAGTTACTTTGTCAAGTGCATCCTGCATATTATCGGTTACTTCCTCTGTTTTATCTTCCGGAACAGTAGGTTCATTAACGGTAACTGTCAAAGCAGTAGGTGTAACATATCCATCTTTTTCAGCTGATACAGTATAAGCACCGGCTTTATCAAACTTAATTGTGTAAAGCCCTGTTGATGCATCGTAGGTTGCATCAATGGTATCAGAACCGGATACAGCTTTAACTGTTACACCAATAATATTAGTACCCTCAGTATCAGTCAACTTAAATGAACAAGAACCGCCTTTTGTAATAGAAGCTGATGAAGTATTATCAATTTCAAACGTCATTGTCTTTAACGGATCCCCTACAACATAGTCAAAGCTTGCTGCTTGGGATACATCTGTACCGCCCAATTTTGCAACAAATGTGCCTTTGCCATCTTTTGACTCACCTGCGCCGATTGTTGTTCTGGGACGGAAAGTTACGGTAACATCGCTACCATCTGATGTTTTTTGATCTACATACTGGATAGTAGTGTTGTCTAATGTAGAACTATCCTTCAAATTTGACAAAAACGAAATTTCACCGTTGGCAGCACCGCCGCTACCTGTAGTAATCTTTGCAGATACCTTAAGCATTTGCGCTGTTGTAAGTCTGACAGTACCAACAGTACCATCGGTTCCTACTAAATTTTGACCGGTAGAATCTGCACTATCTAACACCTCTACGCTTGTAATTACAACCTTATTCCCCGTTGCTGTTGTTGTTTCGCCTTCGGTTGCAAAAGCGCTTGCCATTGTGCAGGACATAGCCAATGCGGCTGCACCTGCGATTAATTTTTTACCACAAATTTTCATTTAATAACACCCCATTTTTTAATTTTTGTGATAATGATAATATGTTTAAAATTTTTAATACTTTTCAAAACCTAATATTTTAATAACTAAT
>CAZITC010000156.1:0-3959 GCA_964542085.1 uncultured Ruminococcus sp.
ACCGCTCCTTTTATTTTTTAAGCACACGCTTGTAATTTCTGCCGATATTGTCCCAAAGCTCAAGGGCATCCTTTGCCGCTACACTTGTTCCGTAGCCGCCGCGGTAGGTCCAGGTTGCAAGGCGGTCAACGCCAAGCTCCTCGTACATATCAACAACTTTATCAATCTGCGCAAAATCGTCCGGCCGCTTGTTGTAGCCCATAAGCCAACGCTCGGACTGCTTGCCGTACTTTTTGGCCATGGCAACCGTGCGCTCGGTAATTTCGCGGAAAAAGCTTTCCGGCAGTGTCCAGTTAATAATTGTTGTGGAGAACACGTCAAAGTACGGGCATGAGGCAACCATATCCCAATTGTCGTAGCCGCGAAGCTCCGTAACATAATAGGAATTTAATGTTGCGTGCACACAGCAGGTGATTTCTAAGTTGGGGTTGTATTCCTTAAGCGCCTTGGAGGTATCCGAAAGCGTGAAAAGCGCTTCGCGCCATCTGAACTGCTTGACATCGTCGTTCATGAAGCGCGGCATTTCGTAGCCGTAATATTCTTCGAATTTCTTCATGCACTCCGGACAGCGGCAAGCCCAATCGTCACCGGCTCCGCCCGTAATGGAGGCGTAGGCCTTGGGATAAGCGTAGTGAGGCTCGTCCCAGAAGAAACCGTCCACCTCGGTGTTTTTGGCAAGCTTTAAGCAAATGCCCTTAAAATAGTCCCTGAAGGAATTTGTGTTGAAGCAGGCCGCATTAAGCACCTCGCCGGTATAGGCGGATACCTGCCTGTGATGAATGTTGTTTTGAAGGAAAAGGCTTACCTGCTCACCGCCGAAGTATTTGCCGATGCCCCAGGTATCCGCAATAACCCTTAACCCTACCTCGTGGGCGGTCTTTACGATTTCGTTAATGTTGGGAAACCAAAAGTCCATGTCAAACTCGGTTATTGCAAGAATAACCGTGTCACAGCCATGCTCTTTCATTTCCTCAAAGTCCTTTTTCGCGTGCTCTACGTAGTTTATGCCGTAGTAGCTTACCGCAGTGTGTTTTATTGCCATTTTTATCTTCCTTTCTTTTCTTTTATCCGCCGCCGACCGCCGGAAAATTTTCGGTTTAATTTAGCAAGTGCCGGTCAGATGTATTTGCTCCTTCGACCAGCCGCAATCGGTATAGGAGTTGCCCTCAAAACTTATTCTGCGCATAAGGGTGGCGGATTTTTCGTTGACACCGCTGGAGGCGCTCCAGTTAAAATCCTCCGCCCCAAGAGCCATTGCACAGGAATAAATATAGGGAAGGTGGTTATTTAAAAAGTGCCAGGTCGTAAGCATAAGGCCGAACAGGTTGTTTTCCTTAATTGTTTGTATGTGCGCCGGATGGTTGTACCAAGGAGCACCCATAACATCGTGCCCACAGTCCTTCAAAGATGCAAGTGAGGTGATGGGCGCTTCTTTAGTATCATACTGCCAGTCAACAAACACGGTGGATTTTGCGGTCGAACGCCTTAGCCTGTCGCACTCCTCCGGCTCTCCGCAGCAGTAGCATTTGGGGAATTTGCCCTTCTCTAAAAGCATATCCATCCATATCATGGGACGGCATCCCTCTTCTTCCACCTCGGAGGTTAATTTTTCAAGAAAGCCCGGCAAGGCTTGGCGAAGCTCTGTGTTGTTGCTGATGAAATACGCCTCATCACAGCCCAGATGCAGATATTCGCTTTTTCCGAAAAGCTCATAAAGCTCGGCACGGATTGACTTAAGAAGCCCGAAAACCTCGTCTGACCGAATATTCCAAGCCCAACCGTCCGGCGTAAAAAGACGCTGAAGGCGGGGGTTTTGGTCCAAAACCACGTGCTTGCCCAGTATAAGACGAGAGGCGGAGGCGTGGCCTAAGTGGTTGAACATCGGAATAGGCTCTAAGCCCAAGTCGCGGCATTCGTCGATAAGCTCCTTGGCCTGCGCCTTGGTAAAGGCGTGCGGCCAGGCCAGCTCTGCCAAGCAGTCGTATTTGAGCATACCCCAAAACTCAATAACAATGTGGGTATATTGGCAAACGGCCGACAGGCGAATCAGCTTTTTGATAAAGTAAAGGTCGTTTTCCGGGAAAACGCAAATATGTATCATTCTGTTTTTGAGCGAATAGGCGGACTCGCGCGTCATGCACGGCATGAAAAGACGGCCGTCGTCTGAGTATTCGATTTTTAAAAGCATTGCCAAAAAGCCGCGCACTAAGGTACTGTAATCGCGGCCGATAACCGCCGCACCGTTCTCGTCAATGTGAATTATAAATTCCTTTTCGGGAGGAAGAGCCGGCATATTGGGCTGACCGAGGATGAAAATAAACTCATCTGTCGGCTGAAGGTCAAGGCAACCCTGACCAAGGCAAAAGCCGCGCCACATTTTTTTAACCGTTTCGTTGTTCATTTGACGGTGGGCGACAGCGGAAATGCTGTCGGAAAAGAAAAATTTATTCATTAATTATCACCTCAATTTCATTATAGAGCAATAAGCAAAACAAACAACCCACTATTCAACCGAAAAGGTGGACAATTCGGTATTGAAAAAAATAAAATTGTGTGATATACTGTAGCGGTAAAGCCCTTTGGAGCACGGAATAGGCGCGATAGAGTGAAAAGGGCAAATAAAAATAGTGCAATAAAAAGCCGTTCGGAGGGAAGAGAAATGCTTTATGACGGACTTAACCACATATCGGAGCTTTTGGGCGTGGACAAAATGCAGTGGAGCGGCGGTGATTTTGATATTTCGCCGCGGAGCTATGCGGCCCTGGGCTTCAGAATAAAGGGCAACGCATTAATAACAACAAACCGAAAAAGGTATGAGGTGCACGCGAACGATGTGCTTTACCTGCCGCAGGAGCTTGCCTATAAGGCGGAGTATTCGGACACGGAGCTTTTGGTTGTTCACTTTAAAACCGTGGAGCCGGATTTGGAGCCGGAGATTTACAGCTTGAACAATTCCGACTCGCTTTACAATAATTTTCTTAAAATGCAAATTTTGTGGGAGAAAAAGGAGGCTGGCTACAGGGTGGATATTGCGTCACTGCTTTATCGGATTTTGGGCAGTATTTGCCGCGAAAAAACCACGGCAAGCCTTCACCCGGAGCTTTTAGAGTGCGTTTCTTATATGAATTCAAGCTTCCGCAATCCGGGAATTTGCGTGAATGAAATTTGTCGCGAGGCCGGAATAAGCGAAACAAGCTTCAGGCGGCTGATGAAGGAGCATTACCGAAAAACCCCGGTGGAATATTTGACCGAGCTTAGGATAGAGTACGCAAGAAACCTGATTTCGTGCGGCACTCCGGTGGAGCAGGCGGCTATGGAAAGCGGATTTAACGACTCAAAATATTTTGCGCGCACTGTTAAAAAGCATTTGGGCTGCACACCGCGTGAATTAAAAAAATTCGGAAAATAAAATTTACTATTGAAAAACCGGCCGTAAAATGATACAATGGCTAAAAGAAGGATGTGGATTAAAATGAGAATGGTTGTAAAGGTGGGTACGTCCACGCTTGCACACGCAACGGGACGGCTTAATATAAGAAGAATTGAAGGGCTTTGCAAGCACTGAGCGATTTGAAGAACGCCGGGCATGAGGTTATTTTGGTTTCCTCCGGTGCCATCGGCATGGGAGCGGGCAAGCTTGGTCTTGCGGAAAGACCGAGGGATATTCCGGGTAAGCAGGCGGCCGCTGCGGTGGGTCAGTGTGAGCTTATGTATACATATGACAAGCTTTTTTCCGAATATAACCACAATGTGGCACAGCTTCTTATTACCGCGGCAGATATTGAGGATAAAGGCCGCAAGGAAAACTTCCACAACACCATGGAGCGTCTTTTGGCGCTTTCGGTGCTTCCTATTATTAACGAAAACGATACCGTGGCAACGGACGAGATTTCAATCGGTGATAACGATACGCTTTCGGCTGTGGTAAGCGCAAGCATCGGGGCGGAGCTTTTGGTGCT
>CAZITC010000157.1:0-3948 GCA_964542085.1 uncultured Ruminococcus sp.
TGACGTGGCACCTTACATAGTAAATGGCTCCACCATGATACCTCTTCGCGGACTTTTGGAGGAAATGGGAGCTTTAATAACCTGGAACGGCGAAAACGAAACAATTATAATTGACAACGGACAAAACATTATAACGCTTCAAATATGGAATTATCTTGTTTATGTTGAGGGTACAAGATACGGCACTTTAAGATATACTCTCTTAAATCCGCCGATAATCAGTGAATCGCGCAGCTTCATTCCCATACGCTTTATTTCCGAACAGCTTGGCTATAAAGTTACTTGGGACGGTCAAACACAGACCATAACAATAGAAAAGTAATAAAAAACGGGGCTGTCAAATTGACGGCCCCGTTAATTTAGAGGTAGACAAACAGCGCATTGTGTGGTATAATGATTTCAAGCAAAGTTTGAAATCAATGAATTACATGTGGCAAGAATTGAAAACTGCGATTTCATGAATTGAGCCTTGTGGCTTTTAAATTGCACTTTCTGCATTATTAGGGCAATCATGGCGAACCCAATTTATGAAGACTTTTGTTGTCAAAGCATTGAAACAGTGGCATCTATATTATTCACTGATTTTATAATGATCATCTAAGTTAAAATAAAAGGAGAAAAACATCATGGCTGATTTTAAGAATTTTACGGTATGGGATGACATGGCTAAAAACATTTCGGATGCACTTGATTATTGCAAAGCGAACGGCGAGAAGGAGCTTGTTTTTCCGAAAGCTACATATAACATAAAGGCGGATTACGCTCCGGAAAGGTGGCTTTCCATTTCCAACCACGGAAAGGGGCTTAAAAGAATTGCGTTTTTGCTTGAGGGCTTTCGCAACTTTACAATTGATTTATCGGGAAGCACCCTTGTGCTTGAGGATGTTATGCTTGCCTTTGCTTTAATAGGCTGTGAAAATGTGCACATTAAAAATTTCACACTTAAAAGCTTAAAGCCTCTTACCGCAAGCGGTGTTATAACCGCTGTTACCGACAACGGATTTTCGTTTAAGCTTACCGGCGGCTCACCTGTCCGTATCGAAAACGGAAGGCTTATAAGCGGTGAGGCGGACGGCTACAGTGACAGATTAAGCTGGATTAACGAGTGGCGTAAGGAGGACGGCCGCATATCTGAAAAATACAGTGATACAGGCCTTGCAAATTATAATTACGTTCAGACCGCGGAAAATGAATTTCAGGCGGAACGCGTGGTTGAAACGGCGGTTATTCCCACGCTCGGCAACGCAATATCAATTCAGCACAGCACACGCTATGTATGCGGAATATTGGTGGATTGCTCGGTTAATACAAAAATCAGCAATTACACCATTTATAGCGGAATAGGCATGGGCGTGCTTGCGCAAAACAGCGATACTGTTACAATTGACACAATGAAGGTTTTGATAGGGGAGAACAGCTGCTTCTCAATCAATGCCGATGCAACGCATTTTGTTCACTGTAAGGGTCTTATACACATCACAAATTCTTATTTTGAGGGGCAGCTTGATGATGCGTTAAACGTTCACGGAATATATCTGCGAATTGTTGAAAAACATGAAAATTCGCTTATTCTTAAGTTTATGCACCGTGAAGCAACGGGAATTGATTGCGTAAAGGAAGGCAGTGTTATGGAAACCTGCGACAGCTTATCGCTCATTCCGAAAAAGTGCTACACAGTAAGCGGCGTTAAAAAGCTTAACTCTGAATATATTGAGGTATTTTTCCAGGACGATATTTCAGATGTTGAAATTGGGGACGATATGACCGAGGTATCCTATGTGTGCGATGTTCTTTTTGATAAAAACACAGTAACCAATAATCGCGCACGCGGAATGTTGCTTGCGGCAACCGGAAAAACCGTGGTGACCGAAAACGTTTTCGATACACCGGGAGCGGCAATTAAGTTTGAGTCGGACGGCGCATATTGGTTTGAAAGCGGCGGAACAAAGGATGTTGTTATTTCCAAAAATGAGTTTACCAACTGCCTTTACGTTAACGGTGCTTGGGGAAGCCGCGGAATAATTGATGTTATGAAGCGAAGCAAAACAGAGGAAGGAAAATACTTCCACAAAAGAATTGAAATTTCCGATAACGTGTTTAAGGATTGCACAAAGCCCTTGGCATCAATTAATAATACCGAGCTTTTGGTGGTTAAAAACAACAAAACGGTTAACTGCACCGGAAGCAATATGATATTGGAATACATCGGTAAAGTCGAAGAATAAAAAAATGCTGTGACGAAGCTCGTCACAGCATTTTTTTGCCGTTTTTTATGCGGCAATAGCATTTTCAGCGTGAAAGAAGCCAAATGCCGAAATTTAAATACCCGGCAAAGCAAACCCACAAAATATAAGGAATTTGAAGAATGGCGGCAGTATTATTACACCGCCTAAAAGTAACGGTCATTGAAAAAATAAGCACAAGCAAGAAAAGCAACCATATGAAGGCAAAAAGAAAAGCTTCCAAATTAAAAAATATTATGCTCCAGAAAAAGTTTACGGCAAGCTGAAAAAGGTAAAGCTTTAATGCGCGGCCTCTTTCGCGTGATGAGGGACAAAGATACACCTTGGATGAGCCAATGCCCATGAGAATGAAAAGTATTGACCAAGCAACAGGAAAAAGCCAGCCGGGCGGCGACAGCGGCGGCTTTTGAACAGATGAAAAAAGCTCGTTCATGCCGCTTCGTGCTAAAAAGGCCGAAAGGGCACCGACTAAAAGCGGAAAAGCAATTCCTATACCGTATACTTTAATTTTATTCATATATATCACCCGTGGATATTTTATGCATCGGGCTATAATAATATTCCTCCGACATCGGTAACAAATTTTTGCTTATACTGCGTCGGCGTAATTCCGCAATGCTTTTTGAAAGCCTCGGAAAAATAGTTAGGACTGGAAAAGCCAAGGCTTTCGCTTACCGTTGTCATGGAAGCGCCGGCGGCAATCATCTCCATGGCACGCATGATTTTTAGGTGGTTAAAGTATTCCATAACTCCGGTGCCGGCATAGCGACGAAAGGTTTTCTTCAAATTGCTGAGACCCAAGCCGCAAAGCTCTGCAAGCTCCTCACATGATATGCTTCTGCCGATGTTTTCGTTCATAACACGTATAATGAGCTTGTAATTTGAGGTGCCCTTTGTTTTTTGCTGGCGCGATTCCGGAAGCTGAGCTTCCAAAAGCTTAAGAATGAGCTTTTCCAAATTGACCGCGGCAAGCTGATTTTTAATTGGGTCATCCATTTCACGGCAGTAAACCGCGGCAGAAAGGGACTCATTTATTATCTGCTCAAGCTGCGATGAAATTTTGAAAACACCGTTTCCCAAAATCTCAAAGTTTCCTCCGGAGGCGGAAAAGGTAAGGAATATTACCCGAGGAGCCGTGCCATCGCTTGACCATATTCTGTGAAACTCCATGGGCTTGTGAAATATAGCCTCTCCGGAGGAAAGCTTATAGATGCGGTCATCCTCCGCAACGCCGATGCAGCCGTCGGAAACGTAAACCATTTCCCAAAAGTTGTGCCGCTCACCGTCAAATTTATAATTGGGGTCAAAGATGGACTCGAAGGCAGAAAAAAATGCATTAATATTTATAAGCTTTGTAATCTTAAGCATGACTGTCACCTCGAAAAAGTATCCAAAATAATAAAAAAAGTAGCAATTATTGTATTGCTTTTTGCTTTATGATACCTTATAATTAAGATAAAGTCAATAGCTTAGGAGGTATTTTATGAATAAAATAGGTATTATTTACACACTGGAAAAATTGCTCAGCGGAGATAACGATGCACTTTTTTCCTTTGACCTGGAAACAATTCAGCTTTGCTGCTGGAATCCGACAATTTTAACAAAAGAAAATGCGGTAAAGGTGAAGGAGATACTGGACGGAAGGCTTGAAATAACATCCGTTTGGGCGGGCTGGTCAGGCCCTTCCATTTGGAACTTTGTTGAC
>CAZITC010000158.1:0-3926 GCA_964542085.1 uncultured Ruminococcus sp.
CCTCCGCACAGGCCGTTTTAATAGCCTCCGCCGCGGTGGCATTATCCTTATTAACGAAAAGCTCGGAATCCAAAATTATTTCACCGCCGGGGCCGATTATCGCAACCGTTCCGAACAGCGTTTCCTTTTCCCCGCGCACACTGCAACCGCAAATTGCCGCAAGGCATATAACAAATGTCAAAATGACAGATATAATTTTTTTCATTCTTTTTTCCTTTCCCGCGTAGAATATCTATAAGCACTTTAATTATTGTAGCACAAAATTCCGGCAAAGTCAATTTTTTATTGATATTATTTTACATTTCTCAATATAAATTCAAAGGAGCAGTGGGCTTGAACAAAAAATCGTTTACCTATAACACTTTTTTTCTTACCGGTGCAAACATTTTAACACGGGCAACGGGCTTTTTATACAGAATTTTTATAAGCCGTTATATCGGAGCGGAGGGCTTGGGACTTTTTGCGCTTATCACGCCCCTGTACTCCGTTTGCTGTGCGGTTGTAGCCTCCGGAATTCCCGTGGCGGCAATGAAAAAAATTTCGGAGGCCCCCTCTCCTGAAAAGCGAAAAAGCCTGACCCTTTCCTCTCTTAAGCTGGTGCTGTATTTTTCGTTACTGCTTTTTCTGCCGCTTTATTTTCTTTCCGAGCCCATAGCCCTTCTTATAGGGGACATGCGCGCCGTGCCCTCCGTAACAATACTTTCCTTTGCCGTGCTCATAACCGGCTTCGAAAACATATATAAAAGCAGCTTTTATTCGGAGGGGCAGGTTAAAATTCCGGCCGTTACTGAAATATGCGAGCAGCTTTTCCGCACGCTTTGCGTAATTTTAATGCTTTGTTTCTTCAAAAACAATTCCGTGACCGTTGCCTCAGCCGTTTTAACCGCGGGAATTCTGCTTGGCGAGGTGCTAAGCCTTTTAATCCTTTCCATCTCCTATCACTCCGGACACCGGATTTTCAAGGCCGACCGGATAAGTCTACGGCAAACCGGACTTGTTCAGATGTCGCTTCCGGTAACGGTCGCCAAAACAACCGAAAGTGTTATTTCCTCGGTTTCGGATATATTGGTGCCCTTTCTTTTAACGCTTTACGGCATGAGCAGAAGCGCGGCCACCGGATTTTTGGGCGTGGTAAGTGGAATGATTATGCCGCTTTTGTACATTCCCTGTGTGTTCACCAACGCAATAGCCGTAAACCTTGTGCCGTTTATATCCGAAAATCTTGCATCAAAAAACACCGGAGCCGTAATAAGAAAGTGCGAAAAAGCCTTCTTAGCGGTTTCTGTTTTCGTTTTTCCCTGCACCCTTGCATTAATTACATACCGTGATTGGATTGCAGACTTTTTATTTTCCGAGCCGCGCGTTGCGGTTTTTCTTCCCATTATGAGCATAGGCGGAGCCGCGGCAATATTCCGCCATGTTTTATCCTCCGTCATGAACGCCTCCGGCAAGGAAAGAGCCGCATCCTTATATTCCTTTTTCGGTATTGGTGCCGACCTTTTGTTGTTTCTTTTCTTAACGCCCTTCATCGGGGCTTACGGATATGCCGTTTCTTATTTATTATCCAATCTTTTGCTTCTTATTCCAAGCCTTACAGCCGTCAAAAGGTCGTTAAATCTTTCCGTACGCCCACTCTGCGGCGCATTTGTGCCCGTTCTTCCCGCGCTTGTTGCCTTCGGTGGCGCCAAAATACTTTATACCTGCCTACTCGGCACACTCAACATGACGATTAGTGTGCTTTTCTCCGGAATAACAGCGTTTATTGTGTATGTTTTTCTGCTATATTTCATATGCTTAAAGAAAAAAATAATATTTTTCTCCAAAATAACTTGACTATTTTCGATTTTTAATGTATAATTCTTTTATCACTTTGCGAATCCCGTATTATTAATTGTGGCATAATAAATTAATTTTGCCAACTGTAACTGCGGAGGGAGGGATATACCGTGTCGGAAATCAGAGTTAAAGAAAACGAGTCATTGGACAGCGCTCTTCGTCGTTTTAAGCGTTCTTGCGCTAAGGCAGGTGTTTTGTCCGAGGTAAGAAAGAGAGAGCATTACGAAAAACCCAGTGTTAAACGTAAGAAAAAATCAGAAGCAGCTCGTAAAAGAAAGTATATGTAATACTTACGCGGCCTTCGCATTAACATAACGGGGTTTGTCAAATGAAAGCAATTAAAATGCGGATGTTAAAATCCGCATTTTTTTATTTACTTATTTGAAAGGAGCCATAAATTATGGTTAAACTCGGCAATGATTGGGACAGCATAATCGGCGACGAATTTAATAAGGAATATTACCTGAAGCTACGTGCCTTTCTTAAGTCCGAATATGCATCGGCCAATATTTTTCCGGATATGCACAGCATTTTCTCGGCGCTTAAAACAACCTCCTATCACGATACAAAGGTTGTTATAATCGGCCAGGACCCGTACCATGAGGTCGGACAGGCACACGGAATGTGCTTTTCCGTTCAGCCGGGCGTTCCTGCACCCCCTTCCCTTTGCAACATTTATAAGGAGCTCCAAGCCGACCTCGGCACCTTTATTCCCAACAACGGCTATCTTATGGACTGGGCAAAGCAGGGTGTTCTTTTGTTAAACACAATTTTAACCGTTCGCGAGGGTGAAGCTCTTGCCCACAAGGGAAAGGGCTGGGAAATTTTTACCGACCGCGTAATAAGTGCTCTTTCCGAGCGTGACGACCCGGTGATTTTCCTTTTATGGGGCAATCACGCCCAGTCGAAGGCAGAACTTATAGATAAATCCAAGCATTACATTTTCACCGCCGCACACCCGAGTCCGCTTTCGGCATCACGCGGCTTTTTCGGTTGCCGCCATTTTTCCAAAGCAAACGAAACGCTTATTTCTCTTGTTAAGTCGCCAATCGACTGGCAGATTAAAAACATTTAGGAGGCTCTTAATGAAGCTCAAAATATTAACACAGCGCTTTTCTGTGTGCAAGGTGGCCGATTATTCCAAGGTCTGCATTGAAAGTCCCTTTGTTTTTACGGCCGTAACGGATGAAGAGCGCTCATTGGTGTGCCCCTCCTCGCTTGTTCCAGACAACACAACGGAACGCGAGGACGGCTGGCGCGGCTTTCGCATTGAGGGCGTACTGGATTTTTCATTAATCGGCATACTTTCGCGACTGTCAGCCGTACTTGCCGAAAATAAAATCGGAATTTTTGCCGTTTCCACCTTCAACACAGACTATATTTTTATAAAGGAAGCGCAATTTGACAGGGCAGTTTCCCTTCTTAGATACAACGGCTACGAAATCTCATAAACAATATTTAAGACAAAAAAGACTCGGTTTTCCGAGTCTTTTTTCTGTCTGTCAAATCAGCCCTTAACGCCGACCTTATCCACGCTTTCAATAAAGTATCTTTGTGTGAAAGCAAATACGATAATCATCGGCAATATTACAACCAAGGCCGCCGCATTTAATATGTAGGTAGTATTAATATCACTGCTTCCGTAGAAGGTGTTTCCAAGACTACTCCACTCCGACATAAGCGTAAGAGAAAGAGGTCTGGGCTTGTTTGGTGTTGTAAACAATGACGATGTTACGAAGTAATCGTTCCAATGCCATACAAGTGAGAACAGGAATACTACAAGGCCGGACGCCAAAGCGTTAGGAGCCATGATGCGAAGAAAGGTGCCGAAGGGGCCGCAACCGTCAATATAAGCCGCTTCCTCAAGCTCCTTGCTCATGCCGGCAAAGAACTGCCTGAATATATAAATAAATAATCCTCCGCGAAGGCCGACGCCCAATGCCGCCGGTATCCACATTGTCCACGAGGTTCCGATAAGATTTATGCCCAGGTTTTCACCCGCAATAAGTGAGGGGATTGCCAAAAGCTTGAAGAAATCAAATCTTCTGTAAATCATGAACAGCGATACAAGATAGGTCTGAGGGGGCACT
>CAZITC010000159.1:0-3908 GCA_964542085.1 uncultured Ruminococcus sp.
CATAGGCGACGGATGGCAGCCAGCGGCAACAAGTCCGGCAATGTGCGCCATATCCACCATCAAATATGCCCCAACCTCCTTGGCAATTTCGGAAAAGGTTTTAAAGTCAATAATTCTTGAGTAAGCACTTGCTCCGGCAATAATCATTTTCGGCTTAACCGAATGAGCAAGCCTTCTTACCTCGTCATAATCAATTCTTCCTGTTTTTTCGTCCACACCGTATGGCACAACCTTAAAATACTTTCCCGACATATTAACGGGCGAGCCGTGGCTCAAATGGCCGCCGTGGTCAAGGCTCATGCCCATGTAGGTATCACCGGGCTCCATGAGCGCAAAAAACGTCGCCATGTTTGCCTGTGCACCGCTGTGGGGCTGAACGTTGGCAAAGCTTGCTCCGAAAAGCTTCTTTGCACGGTCACGCGCCAAATTTTCCACAACATCAACAAATTCACAGCCGCCGTAATAGCGCTTACCGGGATAACCCTCTGCATACTTGTTGGTTAAGGGTGAACCCATCGCCTGCATAACCGACTCCGAAACAAAGTTTTCCGATGCAATAAGCTCAATTTTATTTCTCTGACGGTTAACCTCCGAATCAATTGCTCGGGCAACCTCCAAGTCCGTTGTTTTAAGTAAATCTGTAAACATTTATTTTTCCTCCGTTTCAATTATTTCCACCGACCGCCCGAGTAAATACGCAAGCCGGTCATTCTTTTTTTCAATATAGAGAGCGCCGATAAGTGCCTCAAAGCCCGTTGCATGGCGATAATCGGTTACATCGGCGTTTTTCGGCACCGTGTTGCTTTTAGCGTTTCTGCCCCTTTTGTAAATTGCCTCCTCTTCCTCCGAAAGCTCCGGCAAAAGTGCAAAAATAACCTTTGCCTGTGAAGCGGCCTTAACATACTTTGAGCACAAAACATGAAGCTCATGCACCTTTTTATTGGAATTTTTTATTATGTGTTCCCTTACATAAAGGGTGTGAACGCTGTCACCGATATAAGCCAACACCAGCGGCGAATACATTGCCTGTCCGGTCATATTTTTTTCCACTTAACGCCGTTTTGCGTATCCTCAAGAACAATGCCCATTGCTTTCAGCTCATCCCTTATTTCATCGGCACGCTTGTAGTTTTTCTCGCTCCTTGCCTTGGCACGTTCCTCAATCAGAGCCTCCACCCTGTCATCTAAACTGCCCTTTTCCTCGTTTGCAACAATACCGATTACCGAGCAAAGCTCACACAAGGTATCCAACGCCAAAGTAACCTCGCCGGCATTTAAGCTGTCTGCCGAGGTGTTAATATATTTAACAGCCTCGAAAATTGCCGCAATTGCATCCGCAGTGTTAAGGTCATCATCCATACCGCGGCAAAATTCATCCTTATAGGCTTGAAGCTTTGCCGAAAGCTCCCCGCTCGCTTCACCATCCTTTGCCGTTGTTTTCAAAAACTCAAGTTTGGAAACGCAGTTTCTTATTCTTTCAAGTCCCGCCTCACTCGATGCCATAAGCTCATCAGAAAAGTTCATCGGGCTTCTGTAATGGGAGCTTAAAAGGAAAAATCTTATTGTGTTATAGCTGTACTTTTTTGCAACATCGCGCACGGTGAAAAAGTTGCCCAGGGACTTGGACATTTTTCTGTTGTCAACATTTATGTACGCATTGTGCATCCAGGTGTGCACAAAGTCACAGCCGTTTGCACACTCACTTTGCGCAATCTCATTTGTGTGATGAGGGAAAATAAGGTCAATGGCACCGCCGTGAATGTCAATGGTTTTGCCAAGATATTTAGTGCTCATTGCACTGCATTCAATGTGCCAGCCTGGTCTGCCCTTACCCCACGGGCTTTCCCAAAAGGGCTCGCCGGGCTTAGCCGCCTTCCAAAGCGCAAAGTCAAGAGGCGATTTTTTCCTTTCGTCAACGTCAATTCTCGCGCCGCTTTTCAAATCCTCAAGGCTTTGGTGGATGAGCTTTCCGTAATTTTCGCACCTTTCAACGGAAAAATAAACATCACCGTCAACCGGGTAAGCATAGCCGCCCTCAACCAATTTTTCAACCATTTCGATTATTGCATCAATGTTTTCCGTTGCCTTGGGATGTACCGTTGCCCTTTTTATGTTAAGTCCTTCCGCATCGGTGAAGTATTCCTTTATGTATCTTTCTGCAATCTCGGCAACGGTTGTGTTTTCCTCGTTTGCCTTTTTAATCATTTTATCGTCAATATCTGTGAAATTTTGCACAAAGTTAACCTTGTAGCCCTTGTATTCAAGATATCTTCTTAAGGTGTCAAACACAACAAACATTCTTGCGTTGCCTATGTGAAAGTAATTGTAAACCGTTGGCCCACAGGCATATATACTAACCTCACCGGGCTTTATCGGAACAAGTTCCTCTTTTTTCATTGTCATTGTATTGTAAATTTTCACTTTTCTTCCTCCTTGGCAAGCTTATCTATTATCAGCTTAAGATCGTCAATTTCCTTTTGCATTCTGCAAAATTCCTGTGAAATGGGGTCCGGTATGTGAATTTGATCCAAATCCACACGCTTATTTTTGCACTTAACAATTCGCCCCGGAACACCGACGCAGGTACAATCCTCCGGCACCTGACGTAAAACAACCGCATTTGCGGCAATTTTTGAATTATCGCCCACAGTAAACGGCCCCAAAACCTTTGCGCCCGCACCGATTACAACATTGTTGCCGATTGTGGGGTGCCTTTTACCCTGGTCCTTACCCGTTCCTCCAAGGGTAACCCCCTGGTAAATGGTACAATTGTCCCCCACCTCCGCTGTTTCGCCGATTACAACGCCACAGCCATGGTCAATCAAAAGGTTTTTCCCGATTTTTGCCCCGGGGTGTATTTCAATCAGCGTAAACCACCTAACAATCTGCGAAATAAGCCGGGCCAAAAAGAAAAACCTTATTTTGTAAAAAAAGTGGGCTATTCTGTGCCAGAAAATTGCATGGACACATGGATAGTTAAAGAAAATTCCTATATAATTCGTTGCCGCGGGATCTCTTTCCTTAATTGATTTAAAATAACTCAACTTGCAACCTGCTCCTTATTAATCATCTATTCTTTATATTATACATAAAAAAATCAATTCTTGCAATACATTTTTCACTTTTTTTTAAAGGAAAAAAGAAAAAACGGCACCTCAGCCGTAATCATTCGGATGCAAATACCGTCTTTTTCTTAATACCGCAAAAAAATCCGCCGTATAATTCAAAGCATACAGCGGTTTTTGCGTCCATATTTAAAACAACTCCAATATTTTAAACCGAATTTTAACCTCCGAACTTTCGCTGTCACATATTATTTTCGCGCTGTCGTCCCCAATCTTACCGGCAAGTCCCTTTAACATATTTTCGGATGCTGCGGCCGTCACCGGATCAACAAAACACAAGGGCGGATACATAACGCACCACCAATTTTCTCCCTTTCCACTGCCGATAATAACATTCACCGCATCGTACTCACCCTTAGGTAGAGCAAGCTTGCCGTAATGTTTTGTAGGAAATTTTGTTTTGCCGATATTAACCGCTACCGGATAGCAATAGCCCTCATCCGAAATAACCCTTATTGCCGCGTCCTCAATTTCCTTCACCCTTTGCCGTGCGGATAAAAGCGCCTCATTTTTTCCGTTAGCGTTTTCAGCTATTTCTCCGAACGCCAAAATAACCCCGTCCCGTACCTTAAGTTTTAGCTCCTGGTCCTTTGCATCATCGCTGTTTGCAACCACATGAAGCCGCAATACCGAGTTTGCAATGTGCCTCTTTGTTTCCTCGGCATAGCTGTAAATTCCGCCGACAAACGCAAAAAGCACCGCTGCGGCAAAGCATAATTTTTTCATAATGACCTCCGCTGATTTTTATATGCCGATTATTGCCAAAAAGCGCGGAGCTTATACC
>CAZITC010000160.1:0-3894 GCA_964542085.1 uncultured Ruminococcus sp.
GTGTGGGCGTAAGCCTGCACTTCCGGACAACAGAATATTCGCAACGAAGTGTCGGCCATGCCGCATAAAAAGGTACGGTCGGTGAAAAGGGAATCGGGTGAGAGGCCCGAACGATGCCAGTCGCTGTATGCGCAAACATTCCTTGTAGCGTAGGACGAAAGTCGGTCATTGGGAAACTGAGAAGGCCTTACAAGGGGTAAAGCATAGGGGATTTACGCCCTTATGCATAACCGAAAGGTAAACATTTACCTTCGGTATAAAGGCGCTAAGTCAAAAGACCTGCTTCGAGGTTGCTCCGTAAGTGCGTGCGAGGGCGAAAATGCGCTCTGTCCCATAGGAACGACTGTTATATTCAGTGCTGAAAAGAGATTTTTCAGGGCCTTTTTTCAGTACTGTCAAAAATAACTTGCGAAGGGCACAGGAAAACTCTGCTGTGGTAAAAATTTGCCGCAGTATTTTGCTTTCTGCGGCGTGCGAGGTGATTTTTCGGAAAACAAAAAAGCAAGCAACCGCAAAAACAAAGGAGAAGAGTTTTATGAAAGCAAAAAGAGTTTTATCACTGCTTTTAAGCCTGGTAATGGTGCTTGGCTTGATTGCAATGCCCGTTTATGCCGACGGGGACAACGAAATCACGGCATATGTTAATTTTTCGCAAAACGGACAAATTGCGAACGATAAAACAGGCAAGGCACTTGTGCTTGCACCCGTCACGCTGACGGGCAAGGACGGCTACACACTGGATGATGTGTTCCGCGCTTTTCACGATACATATTATAACGGCGGAAGCGAGGCCGGCTACAAAACGGCGCCAAGCGATTGGGGTGGTGAATACGTTTCAAAGCTTTGGGGCGATGAAAGCGCCAATTTCGGCTATCAGATAAATGCCGGCGCCGTTGAAGTTACAGGCCCGGCCCAGGCTGTGAGTAACAAGGACGTAATCGACGCCGTTATTTATAAAAACAGCTGGCCGGACACGGAAAACTACGCCGCATTTGACTGCTACGAAAAAGAGGTTGAGTCCGGAAGAGATTTTACACTTACCTTAAAAGAAACAAGCTATGATGATGAATTTAACAAGGTGGTAAGCGGATGCGCCGGCGCAAAAATAACGGTGGACGGCACCGCAACAAAATACAAGACCGATGACAGCGGAAGCGTTAAGCTTTCGTTTGACAAGGTCGGTACCTATGTTATTTCGGCGGTAAAGGATAAAGAGGTGGATGAGAACACCGTTCCTGCAATAACGCCGCCGATGTGCGTTGTTAAGGTAAAAAAGCTTACGGCAACGCTGAGCGCACCCTCTGATGCAACGGTTTTCGTGGGCACAAAGGGCACGGCGCACTATGTTCCGTTTACTGAGGTGGCAAGCACGGCGGTAAGCGAGAACGACGGTGTTAAAACTTACAGCTATGAGCTTGAAAACAACGCACAATATAATTACCGCGTTACAAAAAGCGGAGCCGTTACCGTGGGAGGCATATTTAAGGCAACACCTGACATTAAGATAGAAATAACGGACGAGACTTTTGTCCCGGCAGGTAAAACGGCATCCACCGTGGATAGGGACAAAACCTCCAACGCAGGCTACAACGTCGGCGATATATATTTGAACATAAACCCGGCCGGCTGGCTTAAGCTGGATAAGGACGATACCTATCAGATTGTAAGCTTCAGAAACTGGGAGCCGGTGAACACGCTGACGGCAAACTATTTTTTGGAGCCGGACTTTCACTATGAGGCAACCGACCTAACAGGCGGCGCAACCGATGTTATTACTGTAAACGATAAGGGTCTTATTACCGCAAACAAAAGCGGCACGGCCATTGTTAAAGTTACCTATGATGCAATAAATTTGAATTACGGCAATGGATACGACTTTTACGGGGCAATTTGGCCGGAAAACACCGGCGTGTTTGTTGTAAGTGTAGACAGTGAAGCCGCATCCGATGCCGGAATGAAGATAAATGCCGGTGAAAACAGTGTGACCTCCAAGCTTGCCGGTGACAGCTTGGATTCTGAGCACGATGTTATATATTTTACCGGCACAAGCGGCGAATACAGCTTTGCGCCTGATTATGAGGCAAGTGTTTATGCAGCCAATCCGACGGTAAACACTTCCCTTAGCTATTCGGGCTTTACCGAGGTTTTGAAAAAGGATGACGGAAGCTTTTCAATTCCCTTAACCGAAGGCAGAAACATTGTTAAAGTTACTGCGAACGGTAAGGATATGTATCAGGTTATCACTGCGAAAAAGGTGAACTACACGGTAAACGGCGGCGATGCGGTAAACCCGGGCGATAAAATAAGCATTGTTTTCGATACCTTGTACAGCCCTGCGGGCAAGCTTTCGGCGCTTTACAATTATTCGGCAAGTATTGTATACGAAAATGTATCCGGCTATGAAGGAGAAAAGGCGGGCGGACTTTCCGCATCTCACAAGTTTGCTTCGGAGGCAAAGGGACAAACGGTTGCATACCTTGTGGAAAAGAAGGAGACCTGGGGCTCGGTAAGCTATGCCAAGAAGGCGGAGCTTACGGTGCCGGAGGACTTTACGGGCGAAAGCTTCACCCTTTCGGACGGCTACATTTTTGTCAGCGGCTGGGGTGAGCCCATCGGCACCCACCGAACGGTGGACTATGAAACGGGACAGACACCGAAAAGGGAATCGCCGGGAATTTACGTTGCACTTTCGCGCCTTCCCGATATAGAAATTCCGATTACGGCGCTTCCGCCCATTGAAGGAATTTCCTTGAACACCGATAAGGTGAAAAAAGAATATTTTGCCGGCGACAGCTTTGATAAGTCAGGTCTTACGGTCACCGCAAATTACGAGGGTAATATTTCAAAGACTGTGGATAGCTACAGTGTAAGTCCGGAGGTTTTGACCGCGGACACAACGGTCGTGACGGTCAGCTACAAGGGCAAAACGGCGGAAATTCCCGTTACCGTTAATGTGGTGAAGGCAACGGCGATTGAAATAACAACACCACCCACGAAAACGGAGTACACCGAGGGCGAAATGTTCAGCCCAAGCGGCATGGTTATTACCGCTACCTATGAAAACGGAACAAAAAAGCCAACAACGGATTACACCTACACCCCTTACCGCGAGCTTGTGCCGGAGGATGATGCTATTGAAATTTCCTATACAGGAGCGGACAAGGCGGAGGATATTGTCTCCGTGCGCCAGACGATAAAGGTTAATGAAAGCGGCACGGGAGGGGGCTCCGGAAGCGGTACGACTTGGGTATACTTTACCCTTTGGGGTGACAGCGTGCACGGTGACCCGGACACCTTGGGCAAAAAGCACACGTTGAAGGACGATAACCTGGAGGAATGGATACCCCAAACAAAAATAACGGTAAAAAAGGGAAGCTGTGTTTTGGATGTGCTTGAAAAGGCATTAAGCCTTAAGGGTATTCAATACACCAACGACCCGGTAAATGGCAACTACATAAGTGAAATAAAGGGGCTTTCCGAGTTGGACAACGGTGAGCTGTCCGGCTGGATGTACACCTTGAACGGCCGCTATTCCGACAATGGCGTTGCCGAGCAAAGGGTTAATGCCGGTGATGAAATTGTGTTCCATTATACGGACGATTATACCGTGGAGGAAACGGGATTTTCGTTCCTCAAGATCCGGAGGAAGCAGACCCAGGAAGGACACGACAGCGGAAAAGCCCGAAAAGCCGGCCGAGGACGTGGAAAAGAAGGACGAAGAAAAAAACACTCCGAAAGAGCCTGACTTTGACGAGGCAACCTATCCGGATGTTAAAAAGGATGCGTGGTATTTTGATGCCGTGAAATATGCTTATCAAAAGGGCATTATGAATGGCACGCCCAAGGGCTTTGAGCCATTGGGCGGATTAACGCGCGCAATGGTTATAACTATGC
>CAZITC010000161.1:0-3888 GCA_964542085.1 uncultured Ruminococcus sp.
GGGTATGCCCTTCTACGGCGGAAACATAACCTATGTTACCGAAATAGACACGCCGGACTGCTGTCTTGAAATCAACGCAAACTATTACAGGGGAGCGCTTGTCAAGGTATTCGTTGACGGTGAAGAGGCGGGCATAATCGCTTATTCACCCTTCAAGCTTAAAACCGGCCCGATTGCCAAGGGGCATCACAAGGTGGAATTTTTGCTTTATGGAAACAGAATAAACAGTTTCGGCGGTGTTCACAACGTTGCACAGGAAAAATGGGCCGGCCCGGGCTTCTGGAGAACGGCAGGCGCCAACTGGTGCTATGAGTATGTGCTTAAGGATATGGGAATTCTGAAAGCGCCTACAATAACGGTTTTTGCCGAATGAATATTTTAATATAGCGCACAGTTTGACAGCAGACTTTTAAAGCCCAGGTGGGCGATAATGAAAAAGGATAACGGGGTGCAAGGATTGCTTTGCATCCGCAGTTTTCCGAATAAATAATTTGTTTTATTAAGGAGGAACATTATGAAAAGAGCAGTATCTGTTTTTCTGGCGGTTATCATGATACTCTCGCTTGCAGGGGTGTGCTCTGCGGCCGGCGATATTGTGCTGATGCCGAGCAATGTAACGGAAAAAAACGGCGTTACGGTAAATGATGAGGGCATCAGGGGAATTGACCGGGGAAAGTATTTCGGCTTCGGTGAAATTGACTTAACCGGAATAAAATCCGTGGAGGTTAACGCCTACAACAAAATTGTAGCATCGTCTAACGGCGATACATTGCTGGTTATTATTGACGACCCACAAAAGGGTGATATTATCGGCACGGTAACGCTTACAAAATACGGTGAGGACATTACTGTCAAGTCAGAGCTTAAGCAAGTAACGGGAATACACAAGCTTTATTTCAGAAGCCTTTACGCACGCGCCAGCTACAACGAAACCTGCGTAAAGAAAATTACCTTGTCCAAAACAGCTTATAAAAGCGATAAGGCCGATAAAAAGGTGCCTGACAGCAAGGTGATTGATGTTTATGCCGATACTTGGGCGGCAGTGGACGACATGGGAAGAAGCGTTGCCGACTACGAGGAGGTAGGCCCTGTTAAGAGCGGAGAACATGAAACGGGAATGCTTTATTGGGATTGGTTTGGCTCCAGCTATGAAACGGCAAGGGCAACGGTTATTTCGGATATTATGAATGCGCATCCGGAGGAAAGGGAAAATTACGCAAGCCCGGTGTGGGATACCCAGGCTATGTTCTATTGGGCGGAGCCACTTTTGGGATTTTACAATTCCTTTGACTATTGGGTATACCGACGCCATGCAGAAATGCTTGCAAATGCTGGAATTGACGCAATATTTTTTGACTATTCAAACGGCGGTCTTGATTACATAAGGTGCCTTAACGCTTTGGCCGATGCATTCAGGGATGCAAAGGCATCTGGCATTGATGCGCCTAAAATTTCGGCAATGACAACGCTCGGCGGTATGTACGACGATGCATTCCGCGGTCTTTTGGCAATGTATTACAACTGCTTTGTGGAAAACGATTATTCGGATATTTGGTATTATTTAGACTCAAAGCCGCTTATGTATGCAAACGGAACATATGAGAATGCAATAAAAAGCGTGGACGATAACAGTCAGGTGGAAAAGGATGTGTTAAATGGCGTCAAGGACTTTTTCACAGTCAGGTATCAGGGCGGAAGAAACAGGGCTTCGGACGGCGAAATCGGCTCGAACGCGTGGATGTGGCTTGAAAACTTCCCGCAGATATTAAGAAATCCCAACGAGGAGGGGAGGCCTGAGTTTGTGGTTGTCGGAGTGGGCATAAATCAGTCTACGATTTACGGACTTACACAAACGGGCGTTTTCTCTGACGAATACAATAAGGGACGCGGTTATTCTGAGGCCTTCGGCGAGGATTACCGCGACATCGGAAAGCGCAAGGCATATTTCTTCCGTGAACAGGCCGCTCTTGCACTTGAAGCGGATCCGGAATTTTTGATGATTGACGGCTGGAACGAGTGGACTGCTATCAGGCAGGCGGACTATAACGGATTTAAAAATTCGTTTGTTGACCTTTTTGACGATGAAAACAGCCGTGACTTTGAACCCTCGGCCGGAGTTTTGAAGGATGATTATTACAACCTTCTTTGCGACCTGGTAAGAAAATACAAGGGTGTTCGCCCCGTGCCGACTGCGTCGGGGATGAAGACGGTGGACATCAATGCCGATGCATCCGCATGGGACAGTGTGGGTCCGGAATTTTTGAACAACAACCAGGATTACGAACGCGATTCCTACGGCCTTTCAAAAGCGCGTGAAATAGCCGGCAATACGTTTGAGGCTTGGCATTACACAACAACGGTTAATAATGCAATTTCAAGCGCAAAGGTATCATTTGATACGGATAATTTTTACTTTATGGTAAAAACCGTGAACGACATAAAAACAGGAACGGATAATTGGATGCACCTTTATATCAATACGGACAGAAACCGTGCAACCGGCTGGGAGGGTTATGACTTTGCGGTAAATATCGGCGGCCCCGGCGTTGTTTCAAGATATGACGGAGCATGGAGTTCGGTAGGCACTGCGGAGTATACCGTTACCGGCAACGTGCTTCAGCTTAAGCTTGCAAGAGGCTTAATCGATGAAACGGATACGGTTGACTTTGAATTTAAGTGGACGGACTCTGTTGCAACTGGCAATTTGCTTGATTTCTATAAGGAAGGCTCATCTGCGCCTCTGGGACGCTTTAACTATGTTTACACCGAAAAAACGCAAACGGCACTGACGAGTTCGGAAAGAAACCTTCTTTCGGGCAGTGCGGTGCTTAAGGCGGGCGCTAACCGCATGGTTGTTTCCGGCGGAAAAATGTATGTTTATGAGGCTGATACAAGAATTGCTCCCTTTGAAGCAAACGGAACACTTTATATTCCGGAGGAAACCTTTAACGAGGTTATGGGCTACGGACACACAAAAACCAGGTACGAGGCGGCGTTTAATATGCTTCTTACCTATCATTACGATCTGAACGGCGAACTTACCGAAATTGAAAACTATATGTGGACCTACGGAACTCTGGGCTCAAACGAGGTTAGGGTAAACGGCACTGTTAAGTATCTTTCCGCGGCACCGGTTGAAAAAGACGGATTAATTTACATTCCTCTTTCGATGATAGCGGAGTGCTATGGCTGGACGTTAAAGTCACTTGGCGACGGTGCATATGTTATAAGCAACGGTGCGGTGAGCGAAACGGCAGTAACGTCGGCGCTTAGCCACATAGCCTAAAGGAGGGAACAAAAATGAAGAAAATTATTTCTGCATTGCTTAGCGTGCTAATGCTTTTGTCACTCACTTCGGTGGCTTTTGCGGCAGAAAATGTCATTGCAATGGACGGCTCCTGGCTCATCAGCACAACAAGCGACTTGGGGTCAACGGTTGAAAAGGCCTTTGACAATGATGTTAACACATATTGGCACACAAACTATACGTCGGATGACGGCGTAAACGTATCAAGTCATGATGAGTGTCCTCATACAATTACCGTTGACTTTGGTAAAATAATTAAGGTTTCCGGTTGGGAATACACTCCGCGTATTGATAACGGAACGGGCACAATTTTGGGGCACAACATATATGCCTCGGAGGACGGCGAGGTCTTTAAGCTGATTTACAGCGGTATGTTTGAATATCCTGCCGGTGCGGAGGTACGCTCGCCTGCCAAGGAATCCTGGGGCAATGTTAACATGAGGGCAATTAAAATTGAGGTAACAAGCTCATTGGCTGGCTACGGAACTGCGGCGGAAATTAAATTTTTCAGCGGCGGAACGGGAACTGCCATAAAGAACGGAGCGGTATATTCTGAGGCAAAGCCCGGAAACACCGGGGGC
>CAZITC010000162.1:0-3886 GCA_964542085.1 uncultured Ruminococcus sp.
TGCCAAGCTGCTCCGCCTTTTGAATGTGCGATTCATAATGGCTTAACGGTGTGCCGTAGGGAAGGTATAAAAGATAGCCACCATGTTCCTTTCCGACAAGTCCGGCAAAGGTATCCATATAGAAGATCGACGGGTCATAGGGATTATAAACCGCCTCGTCATGCTCGGCATATGCACCAAGTAAAATGCCGCTGTTGCTCTTTGCATAATCCGACATTTTAATCGCATCGGCATCATCGGTTTTTGCATAAAGCCTTATTTTATTGTTTATCAGGCCGGAGCGCCTGTTTGCGTCAATCTGCTCCTCTGTGCGGCCGCCGACAAGTCCCCAATAATAAGCTTCCCTTCTGTAGGCAAGCGCTGCGTTTTTATAGTCGTTAACCGCGGAATAACAATTTCCCAGTCTAAAATAAAGCATTGCCGCACTGCTAACATCGCCAAGCTTAATAAAATTGGGCGCCAGAGCCGTAAACTGTGCAATTGCCGCAGAATAATTTCCGCTGTCCTGAGCGGTAACAGCATTGCTCCACTTAGTCCAAACGGTAACATCATTCACGCCTCCGTTTTCCATTGTCTGTACAAACTTGCCGTAGTCCGTTTCAACAATAACGGCCGACCCGTCCCATCCGACATCTGCGCCGAAGGCCTCTAAAACAACCCTGATGGGAAGGTACGTTCTTCCGTTGCTTATGCAAGCCGCGGCATCGTTTTCAATTTTAACGCCGTTTCTGTATATTCTTTTTTCACCAATCGTGCAACGCACAACATCCCCGTCATACATAACGGTTGCTGTTTGGGTTGAGGCATCCCATCCAACCTCTGCCCCGAAGCTTTCCATGGTTGCACGCAAGGGCACAAGCGTTCTGCCATCCAAAACAAAGGGATAGCCCGTGCTGTCGTTAAACGAAACGGCTCTTGAGTCAATTTTTACGTCGGTTGCACCGACGGTTCCAATTCCCATAAGTGCAAAGAAAGCTGCCACAAACAAAAAAAACTTTTTCACTTTAATCCCTCCCATAAAAGCCTTTCGAACAATATTATATCACAAAAAAGCACTCCCGTCCACACTTTTTAAAAGAAAAATCCGGCATTGCTTTTGCAATACCGGATTTAAATATCATCTTACTTTTTAGCGCCGCCTGCAAGGCTTATTTCCTTCCAAACAAGCTCAGCGGACTTTATTCCCTCTTCAAGCGGAGCAATTTCCTCACCGTTGCCGTTGACGATATTGTCAATGAAATACTTAATTTCGGTGTAGTATGCACCAAGGCTTGATACATTTATGCCCACATCAACATTAGCCTCATACTCCGACTTGAGCTCCGGAGTAAAGGTTTCGCCCTTATCCTGATAAACCGTAAGCTTTCCGTTATGAACAAGTGTTGCCTTTTCAAAGCAAACTCTAAAGCCGGGGCTGAAGGGGTGCTTATCCGCAACATCCCAGCAGCCTTCACCCTTAACAACCGAATCACCGTACATAAATGTACCGAAAATATGGTCAATAACACCGTCAGCGTTTCTTGTTGCTTCAGCGCTTACAGAATCAGGCTCACCGAAAATGTAACGCATAACGTCCACATCATGAATATGAAGATCAAGCGCAACAGTGCCGCTTCGCTCATAATCGTTAAACCAATCCTCCCAGGACCAGCAAGGATCCGGAGATATTCTATAAAAATATGCATTCTTCATTTTGCCGTATTTGCCGCTTTTTACAATGTCACGAAGGTAAACATACTCTTTCATAAAGCGAACAACCTGGCCGATTTGGATTTTTGCACCGGTTTCCTTTTTGGTTTTAATCAAAAGCTCAGCCTCTTCCTTATTAAGGCAAACGGGCTTTTCCAAAAATACGGATGAGCCGTTTTTCATTGCCTTAACGGCATACTCCGTGTGCATAAAGGTCGGCAGGCAAATATCAATTATGTCCGGCTTTTCGTTTTCCAGAAGTTCAAGTCCTGTTTCGTAATATTTAGCGCCGGTTTCGTTCAAATATTTATCTGCCTTACTTCATCCAACCTCTGCCCCGAAGCTTTCCATGGTTGCACGCAAGGGCACAAGCGTTCTGCCATCCAAAACAAAGGGATAGCCCGTGCTGTCGTTAAACGAAACGGCTCTTGAGTCAATTTTTACGTCGGTTGCACCGACGGTTCCAATTCCCATAAGTGCAAAGAAAGCTGCCACAAACAAAAAAAACTTTTTCACTTTAATCCCTCCCATAAAAGCCTTTCGAACAATATTATATCACAAAAAAGCACTCCCGTCCACACTTTTTAAAAGAAAAATCCGGCATTGCTTTTGCAATACCGGATTTAAATATCATCTTACTTTTTAGCGCCGCCTGCAAGGCTTATTTCCTTCCAAACAAGCTCAGCGGACTTTATTCCCTCTTCAAGCGGAGCAATTTCCTCACCGTTGCCGTTGACGATATTGTCAATGAAATACTTAATTTCGGTGTAGTATGCACCAAGGCTTGATACATTTATGCCCACATCAACATTAGCCTCATACTCCGACTTGAGCTCCGGAGTAAAGGTTTCGCCCTTATCCTGATAAACCGTAAGCTTTCCGTTATGAACAAGTGTTGCCTTTTCAAAGCAAACTCTAAAGCCGGGGCTGAAGGGGTGCTTATCCGCAACATCCCAGCAGCCTTCACCCTTAACAACCGAATCACCGTACATAAATGTACCGAAAATATGGTCAATAACACCGTCAGCGTTTCTTGTTGCTTCAGCGCTTACAGAATCAGGCTCACCGAAAATGTAACGCATAACGTCCACATCATGAATATGAAGATCAAGCGCAACAGTGCCGCTTCGCTCATAATCGTTAAACCAATCCTCCCAGGACCAGCAAGGATCCGGAGATATTCTATAAAAATATGCATTCTTCATTTTGCCGTATTTGCCGCTTTTTACAATGTCACGAAGGTAAACATACTCTTTCATAAAGCGAACAACCTGGCCGATTTGGATTTTTGCACCGGTTTCCTTTTTGGTTTTAATCAAAAGCTCAGCCTCTTCCTTATTAAGGCAAACGGGCTTTTCCAAAAATACGGATGAGCCGTTTTTCATTGCCTTAACGGCATACTCCGTGTGCATAAAGGTCGGCAGGCAAATATCAATTATGTCCGGCTTTTCGTTTTCCAGAAGTTCAAGTCCTGTTTCGTAATATTTAGCGCCGGTTTCGTTCAAATATTTATCTGCCTTACTTTTTGTAAGCTCTGCAATGGCAACAAGCTTTACCTTGTCTTTAAGCGCAAGGTAACAATTTGCATGTGTTGCGCCCATTCCGCCGCAACCGATTAATCCAACTGTAAGCATGAATTAGTCCTCCTTAAGTAATTCTCTTATATATTTTATTGTATCAATAATATCCCTGGTCTGCTGTTCGCCGGATATTTCGCGTTCAATGTAAAGGTCACCCTTATAGCCAACCTTGTTTACCAAGGTATCAATAAACAAGGGGTAATTTACCTTGCCCTCGCCCACCTTGGTTTCGTTTCCGAGCTTTGAAAAGTCGCCCTGGGGATAAAGACCGTCCTTAACGTGCACTCCCCTTATTTTATCGCCGTAAATTTCTGCCGCATCAACAGGGTTTGCACGGCCGTACATAATAAGGTTTGCGGGATCCAAGTTTACGCCCAGGTTATTAAGCTTTGTATCGGCAATGGTACGCATAAGCGTTACCGGCGTTTCCTGGCCGGTTTCAAAATTAAACCAAATACCGCGTGCGGCCGCATAACGTCCGACATAAGCAACAGCGTTTACCAACCCCACATAATTCGGATATACGCTTTGCTCCGGAATGAAGCCCATATGGGTTGTAACATCATGAACTCCCAGCTCCTGTGCAAAATCAACCGCGCGGCAAAGCTCCTGCATCC
>CAZITC010000163.1:0-3852 GCA_964542085.1 uncultured Ruminococcus sp.
AAAAAACACTGCCGTCCGAAAAGAACACCTCGTTCACTGCTACGCAGAAAACGTGCGCTTTGCCGGGAAGCAAAACAGGAGTTTGATGTCCGAAAAAAGCACCTGTTTTGGCGTTAAGGTCTGTGTATTCGAATAAAAGCTTATCGCCTATGGGGCTTCCCACCGCATCAAAGGCGGTGAATGAGGCTTTAACGGAGCGCATATGCTTTTCTGAAATGTTTTTCATTTTAAGAATTACATAAACCTTTTCCGCCTCGCTGTCCGCAATAAGCTCGCCGGAGGTAATAACAATGGGAGCGTTATACGCATAAAGGTTATTGCGAAGTGAAAAAAAGTTTTGTACGGTGCTTTGCTGTCATTGCCGCACCTCCTTGAAGGAAAGGCTGTGGTCTTTTACGGCAGACTTGCCGCATAAAATAGGTGCAAACGGGAATGTTATTAAAAAGCAAGGACTGTTAAGTAAAGAAAAATGGGAAATCATGTAAGCTATTGAGCACATATGTCGGTATTCCCGCGGGTTTTGTGTGCGCATTTAAATTCTCCTTAGGATGTGTGTATTAAAAAGCCAAAGACAATTCGCCGCCTAAAGCGGACATTGCAATTACAGTATACCATTATTTATCGAAAAGTCAACTAAGAGTGTATAAAACAACCGATAGAAATGGAAACAGTGTTAAACTATCAGTTGAAGAGGTGTTGCCGATGGTTGATTTGGGAGAAAAGCTTAAGGAATTAAGAATTGAGAAAAAACTGACGCAAAGGCAAGCGGCAAAGCAAATTGGCGTTACCACATCTGTTATTTCCGCTTACGAAAACGGAATAAGGCAGCCGTCTTATGAGGTTATGATAAAGCTGTTACTGTTATATAACGCATCGTGTGACTATCTTTTGGGAATAAGCGGGCGGAGAACGGTGGAGCAACAGCAAACACTTAGCTTGGACGGCTTGACACCTAATAAAATTGCGCTGGTAAGACAGCTTGTAAATGCACTTAAGGAATGAAAAAAGCTTTCCCGATTTTCGGGAAAGCTTTTTTTTAGCTACATTTTTCAAAGCTTATTATGGCCTTGAACATATCACCGTCGGTCACAATATCAAATTTTCCGCCGCACAGCTCGGTATAGCTTTTTGCAATAGCCAAGCCAAGGCCGCTTCCCTCGGTGCTTCGGGCTTCGTCGCCGCGAACAAAGCGCCCCACAATTTCATCGGCCTTAAAATTCATGGGATAGGCGGAGATATTTTTAAATTCCATTTTTACGCGGCCGTTTTCCTCCGTCACGGTAATGAACACGCGTGTGCCGGCCATGGTGTATTTTAATATATTGCTCAAAAGGTTGCCGATGACTCTGGAAAGCTTTTTGCCGTCCGCAAAAATGTATTGCTCCTTCGGTGTATCCGTTACCACCGTAAGGCCGGAGGCCTTAATTTCGCTGTCGTGCTCGGCCAGGGCCTGACCGATAAGAAGGGCGGTATCCAGTCTTTCCGGCGTAACGGTATCGTTTCCGCTTTGCACCTTTGAAATGTCAAAAAGGTCACGCGTCAGGGCGTTTAGCCGCTCGCTCTTTTTTAATATTATGCCAGCATAATCGGCGGCCTCGGTCGGAAGACCTTCCGCTTCTGAAAGCAGCCGGGCGTAATTTATTATGGAGGTTATCGGCGTTTTCAAATCATGCGAAACGTTGGTGATAAGCTCAGTTTTAAGGCGCTCGGCCTTAAGCCGCGCGGCAACGGAATCCTCCAGACCCTTGCCGAGATGGTTGATTTTTTCGGCCGTCTCTTTTAAATCCTCGCACTTAAGCTCCGGTATTTTATAGCTGACGTTGCCGCCCTGAATTTCTTTTATGCCCTTTTTAATTTCATCCGTATCACGCGAACGTACGACAAGCAAAAACGCGGCGAACAGGAAGGTAATCAGTGTGAAAATCAGCCATGCGGCCGCCTCTATCATCAAAAGCGAAAATAAAACTGTTGAGGCAGTGTAGATTGTAAGGCCGCTTATTAAAATTATACCGGTTTTGTATGAAAGTGCCGAGAAAAGGCGCTTGAAAAAACGGATGAGCAGTTTTATGCACCACGATAAAAACCGGAAAATAAAGCAGGACTTAAGAAAGGTGCCTTTTTTTAAACTACGCACAAGGGAAAGCGTTGCACAAAGCGCGGCCGCGGAGGTTACGGCGGAGGTAATAGCCGCTGTACAGAGGGAAAACTCCTTGGGAGGAAATGCGTTTGCAAAGTAGGAGTCTAAAAGCGCTACGAAAATAAGCACTCCGCCGAGGATGAAAAAGGCGATAATGGCAAGACGCACCTCGGTATAAGTCCGGTCAATTACCATGCTTTTTTCACCGTCTTCGCTTTTGCCTGAAACAAAGGCAAGATAAATAAATAAAATGAGTGCGGCGATAACCAATGAGACAGCGGCGATAACGGTGCGGATTACGAAGAGCGACTGGCGCTCCCACATCTCGCCGTAGGCTTTAATTGCCTCCGGCCGCAGTGCGGTTACAATTTTAATGGCGCCGAGGTTTTTAATCCCGATAAAATCGTCATCATGTATAAAAAATGGAAAATTGTCACCGGAAAAATCGCGGGAATAGGTGCCGTCCCCCTCCGTAATAAAGCAGTTGTAAAAGCTTTGGGCTTCAAGGTCTGAGGATATATCCTCGGTGCAGTTGGTAAACACGCGACCGTTCCACTCGATGCGGTAATTTACCGTGTCGGCACAATAAAGCGCCTTGGTGTATCTTTCAATTTTTTCCTCAATCGCGGGCTTATCCGATTGGAAAATAAAGGTTTGACCTTCATCATCGTTGTAATTGCCCTCATATGCGCGCTCCTCGTATTCGGTGGGCACGGTGTCACATATTGCATGATAAACGGCGTTTTCCGGTGCGGCAAGCATGCTGTTTATGTATCGGCATGAAGAAAAGTCCATTTCGAAGGCGTAAATCTGCTCCTTTTCGCCGAAATAATCCGTTAAGCCGTTTACTGAAACTACGGCCGCCGATGTAATGCACGCAATAAAAAGTATTACGCAAACGGCCTTTGTATAAGTTGAATATAGAAATTTTTTCATTGCCTTGCTCCTTTTTAATTTATTTTATAACCGATGCCCCAAACAACCTTAAGATACTTCGGGTCCTTGGGATTGATTTCAATTTTTTCGCGAATGTGGCGCACGTGCACAGCGATTGTGTTATCGCTTACCACAACATCCTCGTTCCAAACACGGCGGTAAATATCGTCCGATGAGAAAACGCGGCCGCGGTTTTTAACCAAAAGCTCCAATATTTTGTATTCTATGGGTGTAAGGCGCACATCCTCGCCGTCCACGGTAACGGATTTGCTTTCGGTGTTTAAGGAAAGGCCGTCTATTTTAATTTCGCCCTTTTGGCCGCTGATGGAGCCAAGCGTTGTGTAGCGGCGAAGCTGTGAGCGCACGCGCGCAACAAGCTCGGAAGGGTTAAAGGGCTTGGTGACGTAATCGTCCGCCCCGGCGGAAAGCCCAAGGATTTTGTCCGCATCCTCTGATTTTGCGGAAAGCAGTATTACCGGAATGTTTTTGGTTTCCCGAAGCTTCATAAGGGTTTTTATGCCGTCCAGGCGCGGCATCATAACGTCCAAAATCATAAGGTGCACTTCGTTTTCGACGAGCGCCTCCAGCGCATCCTGCCCGTTATAGGCCTTTAAAACGCGGTAGCCCTCGGCGTTAAGAAAAATTGCAATGCTGTCCACGATTTCCTTATCGTCATCCACAACAAGAATATTCATTTTTTCACCTCCGAATTAATCATAACGCAAAATTATTAAAAAAAGGCAATGAAATTTCTTAAGATTTCTTAATAATTATAGCAT